>JAFAPJ010000661.1 GCA_019247255.1 Methylobacteriaceae bacterium
CGCCGCGGGCGTCCGTTGCCCGTCTGGCAGGGCTGCGTCGTGCTCACCGCCGACCAGGTTTTCCTGATGAACCCCGACCGGCCGGACTCGCTGGATGGCCGCTACTTCGGCCCCCTCGGCCGCAACACCATCGTCGGCCGCGCCGAGCCGCTCTGGACCGACGAAGAGGACCGATGATGCAGTCCTCCTCTCCTTTCCGGCCGGTCCGGCTGCCGCGCCTTCGCAGCCGGCTGGCGCTGATCGTTGTCACAGGCGCGCTGCTGTCCGGCTCCGGCGCGGCCCTTGCCGGCCCGCAAGCGACGCCACCCGTTCTGCCTGCCGGGCGAACTCCGACGGTGCAGGACCTGATCGCCGAAGCGTCAGCGCGGTTCGGCGTTCCCGCATCTTGGATCGCCGAGGTCATGCTCGTCGAGAGCCGCGGCCGTGCGAACGCACTGTCCCCGAAGGGCGCGATCGGCCTCATGCAGGTAATGCCCGAGACCTATGCCGATATGCGCGCCCGCTACGGCCTGGGCGCCAATCCCTGGGACTCGCGCGACAACGTGCTAGCGGGAACAGCCTACCTCCGGCTGCTCTACGATCGCTACGGCGCGCCCGGGTTCCTGGTCGCCTACAACGCGGGACCGGGACGCTGGGACGACTACCGGCTGCGCGCTCGACCACTGCCCGCTGAGACGGTCGCCTACCTCGCTCGTCTCGGTCCGGTGGTCGGCGGAAGCGTGCTGCCCATGCCGACGTTCGCAGGCTGGGCTGCGCCTCGGTCGCCGCTCGCCCCGCCAATCTTCGTCCGGCTCGCGAGCGCTTCGGCCTCCGTCCCAACGTCGGCCGAGCGCGAGCGGATCGTCCGGATTATCGACGCGAACACGTCCGTCGTTCGACCGACCGACGCGCTGTTCGTCGCTCGCCCGCGTGCATCAGATACGCCGCTGGAGCAACGATCTGGTGATGATGCGATCATCGATTTCGCGCCGTCCAGAAGCGGTCCGGCTGCATCCTCGCCGTCACTCATCGCACCACGCAATCCACTTTTTCCCGAGCGGACGAACGCAGGATCGCCGCAATGACGGCGCGCGGTCGACGGCTTCTCGGCATGAGGCGTGTAGAAGGCGTCTCCATCGCGTCCTGGCGTATCCTCGCGCAGCTTGGGAGGTGTGCGGTATGTGCTCTTGGGAAGGAGCGGCAGTCGGGCAAAGTAACGGAGACGGGAGGGCGAGATAAAACGGCTGCCAGCCGCGGGTGTTTGGGTGGGAGAAGAGTTCAGCAGATCAGCGACTTAGCTCCCGAGCCTCTGCCAGCCACCCAGGCGCACCCTGCTGGCAGCTCCGACGCCTTCACCTCTTCAATCAGTAGCTTACGCGCCAGCAACCCCGACCTTCCGGCCGGAGCCGCCTCCTGACCGTCCGGGAAGAGGAGCTGCGCATTCGCCCCGGTCGGGTGCGCGACCGGGGACAGGGCAGCGGCCGACCGCAGCGGTTCGTGGACCAGGTAATCGGCGCCGCGCGGCGGGCCGGACATACCGGCGCGGGACTTGGGCTCGGCCCGCGCCGCGGCGCGTCCGGGTTTGGACGTGGCCGGGCCGCCGCTGCGCGGCTCGCGCTCCGCTCGCCGAGCCGACGCGTGGTGGTCAAGGCGCGCGTGGTCCGCCATCGCGGCACCCGCTTCCGCTCGGCGCCGCTCGCGAAGCACCTCAGCTACCTGCAGCGCGACGGTGTGACCCGCGACGGGGCCGACGCACGCATGTTCGACCGGACTGGCGATCAGGCGGACGTCCTCGCGTTTGCCGAGCGGTGCGAGGACGATCGCCACCACTTCCGCTTCATCGTCTCGCCCGAGGACGCAGGCGAGATGGAGGATCTGCGCGCCTTCACCCGCGACCTGATGCGCCAAGCCGAGCGCGATCTCGGGACCCGGCTCGACTGGGTGGCGGTCGACCACTGGAATACAGACCAGCCGCACGTCCACGTCCTCGTCCGAGGCCAGGACCAGGGCAGCGCGGACCTCGTTATCAGCCGCGACTACATCGGTCGGGGTTTCAGAGGCCGGGCCGAGGAGCT
>JAFAPJ010000533.1 GCA_019247255.1 Methylobacteriaceae bacterium
ATCTGCCGCTCCATGCCGTCCCGATAGGCCGCGTAGCGCGCCATCATGGCCGTATCGACGAAGCCGGGGGCGACCACGTTGACGGTCACCCCGCGCCTGGCTGATTCGATCGGCATGGTGCGTCAATAGGCGATCAGCGCGCCTTTCGTCGGCGCGTAGGCGGCGTTGCCGGCATTGCCCTGCAGCGCGGAAACCGACCCGATCGCCACGATCCGGCCGGACCGCGCCCGGATCATGCCGCGCAAGGCCGCCTTGGCGAGCCGGGTGAAGGACCAGAAGTTCACCTGCATGGCGGCTTCGGCCTTGTCCTGCGCCATCATGGCGGCGAGCGCGTCGTAGGGCTGGCCGGCATTGTGGACGAAGCCGAACCAGGTCTCGCGCTCCACGATCTCGGCGAAGATCTCGATCGAGCCCTTGTCGGCGAGGTCGACGTGATGCGCGGTCGTCGCAGCCTCGGGATGCGCGAGGATCAGCTCGGCCACGAGCGCCTCCGACTCCTCCCGGGCGCTCCGGAACGTGAAGTCGACGTCGAAGCCGCCGGCCGCAAGCGTGCGGACGATCGCGGCCCCGAGCCCGCGTCCCCCGCCCGTCACGAGGACGCGGCGCCTCATCGCGGCTCCGCCCCGAAGATCAGGCAGGTGTTCTGCCCGCCGAAGCCGAAGGAGTTCGACAGGACGAAGCGTACGGAGGCGTCCCGGCTCGTGTTCGGCACGACGTCGAGCGCGATCGCGGGATCCGGCACCTGGTAGTTGATCGTCGGCGGCAGGCGGCCGCGCCCGATCGTGAGGAGCGAGGCCACGGCCTCGACGGCGCCGGCGGCCGTGAGCGTGTGCCCGAGCATCGACTTGTTCGACGAGACCGGGACTGCGGCGGTCCGGGGCCCGAGGACGGCGCCGAGGCCCAGCGCCTCCATCTTGTCGTTCTCGGGCGTCCCGGTCCCGTGCGCGTTCACGTAGTCGATCTCGTCCGGCGACAGGCGGGCGTCCGCGAGCGCGGCCCGGATCGCCGCGATGATGGGCGCGCCGTCCGGCGAGGAGCGGGTGCGGTGGAAGCCGTCGCCCTTCTCGCCGCAGCCCAGCACGTAGCCGAGGATCCGCGCCCCCCGCGCTTTGGCGGAGGCGGCGCTTTCAAGGACGAGCGCGGCCGCGCCCTCGCCCATCACGAAGCCGTCCCGGTTCTTGGAGAAGGGCTTCGGGGCCGCGTCCGGCGGGTCGTTCTGCGTCGAGAGCGCGGAGAGGAGCGAGAAGCGCACGAGCGATTCGGGGTTCACGGACCCGTCCGTGCCGATGCAGAGCGCCGCGTCCGTCTCGCCGCGGCGGATCGCCTCCACGCCGAGCTGGATCGCGGTGCCGCCCGACGAGCAGGCCGTCGAGAGCGAAATCGGCGAGCCGACCGTCCCGAAACGGTCCGCGATGCGGTCCGCGACCGTGCCGAACAGGAAGAGCTCGTGCCAGGGCTTGAAGCGCCCGGTTTCCGCGGCCGCCAGGAGGGCGCCGTAGCCGACCTCGTTGCGCTCGGGCGCCGCCGCCGCCAGCGCCTCGCGCTGAGGCCATTCCATCTCCACGGGCGGCACGGCCATGAACAGCGCGCCCGGGAAGTCGCCCGGGCGGCCGAGCCGGGATTGCGCGACCGCCTCGTCGGCCGCCCGCCGGGCGAGCTCCTCCGACAGCGAGGGCGCGCAGAAGGGGTCGGCCGGCACGAAATCGACGGTCGCGGCGATCTGCGTGCGCAGCCCCGCGACGGGGAAGCGCGCGATCTGCCGGACGCCCGACCGCCCGGCGACGAGCCCGGCCCAATTGTCCTCGACCCCCTGCCCGAGGGAGGTCACGACGCCCATCCCGGTCACCGCGACCAGGGGGCGGCCTTGCTTGTCGGTGGTCGAGGCCATCGGGCCTCTTAGCGCGGCGCGACGAGCCGGACCAAGCCCTCGCCGCGACGGTGGCCGACGACGGTCGCCACGACCTCGGACCGGTGGCGCGAGCCGATCATCCCGGCGCCGAGCGCGGCCGCGAGCGGCGCCACGGTCTCCAGCGTATGGCCGACGAGATCGCCGAGCGCGATGACCGGCTGGCCGGGCGCGAGCGCCTCGAGCGCGTCGCGCTCCTCCCGGGTCGGCTGCGCGAGGCCGGTCGCGCCCGACAGGATCGCGGCCTCGGGCCCGGGCGCCGCGTCGCCCCACAGACGTTCGAGCGAGGCCCGCACGTCGCCGGGCTCGCGCCGGGTCCGGGCGGCGCCGACAGGTAGGAGCTCGGCGCAGGCCGGCGCGCCGCGCGCCTCCGCGTGCTCCTGCGCCTCGACGACCAGGAAGGCGGCGCCGGACCCGAGAACGAATCCGCCGCCCGCCTCCGGACGCTCGAAGACCGGCCGGAAAGGCTGCGTCCAGAGGCAGCCGCCCATCGCGAAGATAAGGAGCGAGTCCGGCCGCTCGGCGTTGAAGGAGCCGCCGACCAGCATGATATCCGCTTGCCCGGCCGCGACGCGGGCCTGGGCGATCCTGAGCGCGTCGATCCCGCAGGCCTCCTCGCCCATGAAGGTGCGCGACGCGCCCGTGACGCCGTGGACGATCGATATGTTGCCGGCGAGCAAATTCGAAAGCTGGGCGAGGAAGAGCGTCGGCCTGAGATCGTTCATCAGGCGCTCGTTCAGGAATGCGCCGGGCTCGGCCGCGCCGCGCAGGCCGGTCAGGATCTGCCCGTCGACCGCGTAATCGCGCTCGCCGCCGCCCGAGGCCACGATGACCTGCGTCGTCGCCTTCAGGGCGTGGTCGTCCTTGAGCCCCGCCTGGTCGAGGGCGAGCCCGGCCGCATAGACGCCGAGCCGCTGCCACGCCTCCATCTGGCGCTGGTCGGCCTTCTTGGGGATCTGGCTGTCCCACTCGATCGGCGGCGCGGGGTGGACGGGATAGGGGGCGAAGCGCTCCGTCTCGAGACGGGGCTCCGCGTGGGCCTCAAGGGCCGCGAGGTGAGCCTCGACCCCGACCCCGAGGCTCGACAGGAGGCCGATCCCGGTCACCACGACGGGACGGCGCCTCACGCGGACGGCGCTCCGGCGAGGAGACCGATCCGGGCCGCCTGCTCGCGCATGCGCCCATCGAGACCGGCCGGGAACGGCATCGTGCGGAAGCGCAGCTCCGCATCGGCGATGCGCCGGCCGCCGGCCGACAGCGTCGCGGCCGTCGCCGCGTAGCCCGAGCCCTCGTGAACGATGCGGGCCTCGACCGTGAGCTCCGCCCCCGGCTCCACGAAGGCGCGGAACCGCGCCTTGTCGACGGCCATCAGGAAGGGCATCCGGGCGAAATCGTCCCGCGCGAGCAGGAGATAGCCGGAGGCCTGGGCCATCGTCTCGGTCAGCAGGACGCCCGGCACGAGCGGGTGGTCGGGGAAATGTCCCTCGAAGACGGGGCTCGCCGCCGGCACGACGGAGCGCGTCTCGATGCGCCCGGCCTCGCGATCGAGCGCGACGACCGTGTCGATCATCTCGAAATATTCGAGCCGCATGTCACGACCGGGCTGTTCGCGTCCCGCTCTCCCGTGAACCCGGACCGCGCGGGGCGGCAGGCCTCACGCGGCTTTCGCGGCCACGAGCGCGTCGATGCGGGCGACGAGGTTCTTGAGGACGAAGTACTCTTCCGCCGGGACCTTGCCCTCGTTCACCTCCTGGGTCCAGCGCTCGAGCGGCAGCTTGATCCCGAAGGCCTTGTCGATCGCGAAAGCGATGTCGAGAAAAGCGAGAGAGTCGATGCCAAGGTCGTCGATCGCGTGGCTTTCCGGAGTGATCTTCTCGCGCGGAATGTCGGCCGTCTCGGAAATGATGCCGGCAACCGTCTCGAAGGTGGACGACATGGACCTCGCTCTCGTGTCGGCGGCGGGGGCGTCCCCTCCGGCTCGGCTCGCCTCAAACCCGCGCATCTACACGAGGGCTCGAAGGCCGGCAACCGCGGTTGCTGCAGCGCAGCGAAGGGCGGGAGCGTCTCCACGCTAAGGCTTGGCTCCCGGCCCGAACCTTTCGGTCGCGGGTCGCGTTTGCGTCCGTCCGGCGGTAGACGGAGGAGCGGCTCTTGACGGTCGGCGAACCGTCATCGCGTCCCGAGACCGCCGCAATCTGCGGAGGGGCCTTCCTTTGAAGCGCGTCGTTTTCTTGCGCCATGCCAAGGCGGTCGCGAAGGACGCGGCCGACGATTTCAACCGTGCATTGGCGCCGCGCGGCCACGAGCAGATGAAGGTCGTGGCGCCGTGGCTCGCCTCCCGCCCCGAGCGGATCGAGCGGGCGCTGGTCTCGCCCTCCGTCCGGACGCGCGAGACTTGGACCCGGGCTGAGCTTCCCGACGTGCCCGTCACCCTCGATCCGAAGATCTACGAGGCGACCGCCCGCAACGTGCTCGAGGTGCTGCGCTCCGCGCCAGACCAGGAGGGCACCGTCGCCCTCGTGGGGCACAATCCCGGCCTCGAGGAGGCCTCCAACAAGCTCGTCGGGTCGGGCCCGGCCGGCCTGCGGGCGAAGATGGAATCGAAATTCCCGACCGGCGCGGTCGCGATCGTCGAGTTCGACGTCGCGTCCTGGCGCGACGTGAGCTTCGGGTCGGGCCAGCTCGCCGCCTTCGTCACGCCGGCCGCGCTCGGGTCGGAGGACGATTAGGCTTCCCCGGGCATGGCTTCGTTGTTCGACTGGCCGGGTCGCGCCGGCGCGGCCGCGCAGGGCCTCGTCCAGGTTGGCGAGGCCCTGCTGCGACCGACGCTCCGGCTCGGGGTGACGGGGCTCGCCCGCTCGGGGAAGACGGTGTTCACGACGGCCCTGATCCACCACCTCGTGGAGACCCACGCCCTGCCGGCCTTCGCGCCCGCGCAGGAGGGTCGCCTGCGCCGCGCCACGCTGGTGCCGCAGCCCGATGATGATGTGCCCCGCTTCCCGTTCGAGGAGCATTTCGGCACGCTGACCGAGGCCCGGC
>JAFAPJ010000253.1 GCA_019247255.1 Methylobacteriaceae bacterium
CGGCGGGCGGCATCGCAGAATCGCCTCTCCCCGGGCAGGACAAATTAGGAGCGGTCATGGGTTTGCTCGATGGCGTGTTAGGCGGAGCGGTGGGCGCGGAGATGGCCACCGTGGTGAATTCCCTCATCCAGCAGCACGGCGGAGTGCAGGGCATCGTCACGCAGCTGGAGCAGCAGGGCCTGGGCAACACGGTGCGCTCCTGGATCGGGACCGGGCCGAACCAGTCGATCTCGCCGGACGAGCTGAGCTCGGCGCTCGGACCCGAGACGGTCGACGAGCTCTCGCAGACCACCGGGCTCGACCGCGGCTCGCTCCTCTCGCAGCTGAGCCACGCGCTGCCGCAGGTCGTGGACGGGCTCACCCCGAACGGCCGCGTCCCGGACGAGCACGAGGAATCGACCTGGGTCTGATCGCCGACCCGAGATCGTCCCGACAGGCCGGAGCTCCCCGTGCCCGAGACCCCGCTCGACCCCGTGAGCCGCAACGCGGCGCTCAGCGCGACGCTCGCCCAGAACTGGTGGGCGCTCGTGCTGCGCGGCGCCTTCGGCCTCCTCTTCGGAGTGCTGACCTTCCTGGTGCCGGGCGCGACGCTCGCGACGCTCGTCCTCCTCTTCGTCGCCTACATGCTGGCGGACGGGATCTTCGCGATCGTCGCGGGGATCCGGGCGGCGCAAGCGGGGCGGCGCTGGGGCACGCTGATCCTGGAGGGCATCGCCAACATCCTGGCGGCCGTCGTGGCGTTCCTGTGGCCGGCGATCACCGTCCTGGTCTTCGTCTACCTCATCGCGGCCTGGTCGATCGTGTCAGGCCTCTTCATGACGATCGCGGCGTTCCGGCTGCATCTCGACCACGGGCGCTGGCTCCTTGCCCTCTCGGGGCTGTTCTCGATCGCCTTCGGCGTCCTCCTCGCCCTCATGCCGATCCAGGGCGCCTACGTCCTGACCCTCTGGCTCGGAGCCTACGCGCTCGTCTTCGGGGCGATGCTCGTCGCCCTCGGGCTGACGCTCCGCAACCGGCATCGCGGAGGCGCGGCCGGTGGACCCGGCTCGCTCCCGACGGGCCCCGCTGCGAGCGGCAGCCGCTGACGCGCCGCTTGTCAGGAGATGTTTTAAGCTTAAAGTAATCCGGGTCGCGCCGGGGTGCCGCGCTCGACCTGGAGTAGCCGATGCCGGAGGGGCCGCTCGCGGGCCGACATGCGCTGGTGACGGGCGGCGGGCGCGGCCTCGGGCGGGCGATCGCCGAGACCCTGACGCGCCGCGGGGCCTCCGTCACGGTCGTCGGGCGCGATCAGGCCGCGCTCGACGAGGCCGTCGCGGCCGGAGCCGCCGCGCATGGCGCGCGGGCGGACGTGACGCGGCCGGACGACATCCAGGCCGCGGTCAGCGATTGCGCGAAGGTGCTGGGACCCGTCGACATCCTGGTGGCCAATGCCGGGGCGACCCGCTCCGCGCCTTTCGCCCGAACGAGCCCGGACGATTTTCGGGCCATGCTCGACATCAACCTCCTCGGGGTCATCCACGCGACGCAGGCCGTGCTTCCGACGATGGCCGAGCGCGGATCGGGCCGCGTCGTCGCGATCGCCTCGACGGCGGGCCTGAAGGGCTACGCCTACGTGACCGCCTATGTCGCGGCGAAGCACGCGGTTGTCGGCCTCGTGCGCGCCCTCGCGCTGGAGACCGCGAAGACGGGCGTCACGGTGAACGCCGTCTGCCCGGGCTTCGCCGACACGGACATCGTGACGTCCTCGATCGACCGGATCGTCGCCAAGACGGGCCGGAGCCGGGAGGCCGCGCTCGCCGAGCTGACGCGCCACAATCCCCAGGGCCGCCTCGTCGCGCCGGCCGAGGTCGCGGACGCCGTCGCCTGGCTCTGCGGGGACGAGGCGCGCTCGGTCACCGGCCAGGCGATCGCGGTCGCGGGCGGGGAGGTCTGAGATGGACAGCCCCTCCCCGCTCGAGCGCGTGCTCGACGCCGAGACCAAGGCGGCCGAGAACCCGCAGGACCACCGGGACGAGCTGCGCCTCTGGCTGCGGCTCCTTACCTGCACGACGCTCATTGAGGGCGAGATCCGCCGCCGGCTGCGCGAGCGCTTCGACGTCACGCTGCCGCGCTTCGACCTGATGGCGCAGCTCGACAAGGCGCCGGACGGGCTGACCCTCTCGGCGCTCTCGAAGCGCATGATGGTGTCGAACGGGAACGTCACGGGCCTCGTGGAGCGGCTCGTCGAAACGGGGCATGTCGCGCGCCGGACCTCCGCGACAGACCGGCGGGCGCAGCTCATCAGCCTCACCGAGCTCGGCCGCGCCGAGTTCCGCACCATGGCGGCAGCGCACGAGGAATGGGTGGCCGAGATGTTCGCGGGCCTCGGACGGCCGCCGCGCGAGGACCTGATGCGGCTTCTCGGCCGGACGAAGAGTTCCGTCCGGGCCGCGATCACGGCGGACATCTGAGGAGGCGGCGGTGGCGGACGAGAGCTTCCTGGCCTGGCCGTTCTTCGAGGAGCGGCATCGGCATCTGCGCGCCGAGCTTTCCGCCTGGGCGCGCGAAACGGTGCCGCCGCTCGTCGATCATGACGACGTCGACGGATCCTGCCGCCGGCTCGTCGCGGCGCTGGGCGCCGGCGGCTGGCTCGAATGGGCGGTGCCCGGCGCGGCGGAGGGCGGACCGCCGGCCCATGACGTCCGGGCTCTCTGCCTCGCCCGCGAGACGCTCGCCTACGAGAGCGGGCTCGCCGATTTCGCCTTCGCCATGCAGGGGCTCGGGACAGGGCCGATCGTGCTCGCGGGCACGCCCGAGCAGAAGCGGCGCTTCCTCCCCGGAGTCGGCGAGGGCACGCGCATCGCCGCCTTCGCGCTCTCGGAGCCCGAGGCCGGGTCGGATGTGGCGGCGATCGCGACCAGCGCCGTGCCGGACGGCAACGCCCATGTCCGGCTCGACGGCGCCAAGACCTGGATCTCGAACGGCGGCATCGCCGACCATTACGTCGTCCTCGCCCGGACCGGCGAGGCCCCGGGGGCGCGGGGCCTGTCGGCCTTCCTGGTCGAGGCGGACACGCCCGGCCTGCGGATCGCGGAGCGGATCGATGTCGTGGCGCCGCATCCGCTCGCGACCCTCGCCTTCGAGGGCTGCCGGGTGCCGGTCGAGAACCGGATCGGCGGGCCGGGCGACGGCTTCAAGATCGCAATGGCGACCCTCGACATCTTCCGCTCGACCGTCGGGGCGGCGGCGCTCGGCCTTGCCCGCCGGGCGCTCGACGAGGCGCTGGAGCGCGCCTCCTCGCGCCAGCTGTTCGGGGCGCCGCTCGGCGACCTCCAGCTGACTCAGGCCGCCCTCGCCGACATGGCGGTTGCGGTCGATGCCTCGGCGCTCCTCGTCTACCGGGCCGCCTGGACCAAGGATGGCGGCGCGCCGCGCGTCACCCGCGAGGCCGCGATGGCGAAGCTCCACGCGACGGAAAGCGCGCAGGGCGTCATCGACCGCGCCGTTCAGATCTTCGGTGGGCACGGCGTTCGCAAGGGCTCGAAGGTCGAGGAGCTCTACCGCGAGATCCGCGCGCTTCGGATCTACGAAGGCGCGACGGAGGTGCAGAAGGTCGTCATCGCCCGCGACCTCCTGCGCGCATCCTCGCCACCCCGGGCGAAAACCGCTGCGGAGTGAGCGCGTGACCCCATCCGCCCATCTCGACACCTTCCCGCGCGACCGGCTGCCGCCGCGCGAGCTCTGGCCCGAGATCGTCCTCGACCGGCCCGAGTTTCAATATCCGGAGCGGCTGAACTGCGTCGTGCCGCTCCTCGACCGCTGGGTGGAGGAGGGCCGAGGCGACGCACCCTGCCTGTTCAGCCCGGCCGAAACGCTCACCTATCGCGAGCTCCTCGAGCGCGTGAACCGGCTCTGCAACCTCTTCCTCGGAGAATGGGGAATGGTGCCGGGGAACCGGCTGTTCCTGCGCTCGGGCAACAACGCCTGGATGGTCGCGGCCTATCTCGCCGGCATGAAGGCCGGGCTCGTCGTGGTCGCCACGATGCCGCTGCTTCGCGCCCGCGAGATCGCCTATCCGATCAACAAGGCCGAGATCGCGGTCGCGCTCTGCGACGCGAAGCTCGCGGACGAGATGGAGAAGGCCCGCGAGCTGACGCCCGGTCTGAGGCGCGTCGTCTATTGGGGCGGCGAGGGTCCGGACAGCCTCGAGCGCCTCGTCTCGCGCCAGAGCCCGGACTTCACGGCGGTCGACACGGCGGCCGACGACGTCTGCCTCATTGCCTTCACGTCCGGCACCACGGGTGAGCCGAAGGGCTGCATGCATTTCCACCGCGACATGCTCGCGGTCTGCGACGGGTTCTCGGCCCATGTCCTCAAGCCGACGCAGGATGATCGGTTCGTCGGCTCGCCGCCCGTCGCCTTCACGTTCGGGCTGGGCGCGGTGATCTTCCCCATGCGGGTCGGCGGCTCGTTCGTGGTGCTCGAGCGCGCGAGCCCGGACGAGCTCCTGCCCGCGATCGCCCGCTTCCGGGCGACCGCCTGCTTCACGGCGCCGACCGCCTACCGGGCCATGCTGCCGAAGCTCGCCGACCACGACATCTCGTCGCTGCGCATCTGCGTGTCGGCGGGCGAGCCGCTCTCGAAGGCGACCTTCGAGACCTGGCTCGCCGCGACCGGCATCAAGCTCATCGACGGGATCGGCGGGACGGAGGTCCTGCACATCTACATCTCGGCGGCCCCGGACGAGATCCGCCCGGGCTCCACCGGCAAGGCGCTGCCCGGCCACGTCGCGATCGTGGTCGACGAGGAAGGGCGCGAGGTGCCGCGCGGCACGATCGGCCGCCTCGCGCTGCGCGGCCCGATCGGCTGCCGCTACCTCGACGACCCCCGGCAGGAGGTCTACGTGCAGCGCGGCTGGAACATGCCGGGCGACAGCTTCATCCAGGACGAGGATGGGTACTTCTGGTACCAGGCCCGCTCGGACGACATGATCGTCACGGCCGGCTACAACGTGGGCGGGCCGGAGGTCGAATGGGCGCTCCTCACCCACCCGGCCGTGCAGGAATGCGGGGTGGTCGGCGCCCCGGACGGCGAGCGCGGCCAGATCATCAAGGCCTATATCGTGCCCGCGCCCGGCTTTGCGCCCGGCGAGACGCTCGCCCGCGAGCTGCAGGACCATGTGAAGGCGACGATCGCGCCCTATAAATATCCCCGTGCGCTCGAATTCCTGGCGGCCCTGCCGAAGACGAGCACCGGCAAGCTGCAGCGCGCCGCCCTGCGCCGCATGGCGCGCGGCGAGGCGGCCTGAGGAGACCCGCATGGAGCCGAAACGCGCCCCGATCCTGCCCCTGCCGCTCGATGACGAGCGGCCCGTGACGCTGCAGCCGCCCGGCTGGCCGAAGCCGCGCGGCTACGCGAACGGCATGGCGGCGCGCGGCCGCTTGGTCGTGACGGGCGGAGTCATTGGCTGGAACGCCATGGAGGAACTCGCGGAAGGCTTCGTGCCCCAGGCGCGCCAGATCTTCCTC
>JAFAPJ010000305.1 GCA_019247255.1 Methylobacteriaceae bacterium
CCGGTGCGCGAGAAACGCAATCAAGTCCCGCTCTGGGTCGCGCTGGCGGACGGCACGATCGACCTGATCGCGACCGATCACGCGCCGCATTCGCCAGAGGAGAAGACCCGTAACGACATGTTCGACGTCGATTGCGGCTTTCCCGGCGTCGAGACGCAGATGCCGCTGATGCTCACCGCGATGCATGCCGGCCGCATGACCATCATGGATTACGTCGCCCGGTCAGCCGCGAAGCCCGCCAAAACCTTCGGCCTCTACCCGCGCAAGGGCGTCATCGCGCCCGGCGCCGAGGCCGACATCGCGGTGGTCGATCTTGCGCGCGAGTGGACGATCGACGACGCCAAGCTGCAGTCGCGCGCGAAGATCACGCCCTGGCACGGCCGCAAGGTGCAGGGGTTGGCGCTACATACGCTGGTGCGCGGCCGCTTCGTGATGCGCGACCGCGCGCTCGTCGAAGGCACGCGCGGCCTTGGCCGCTCGGTGCATGTGATTCAACAAATGCCCGCGGCGACGCCGCGGAACACCGACCAGACACTTGTCTCCATCACCCGCGTGCCGGCGCGGCCAACCGAGAGCGCCGCATGAGCGAAGAGGACTACGTCAGGCTGGAGAACGTCGCGGTCACCTATGGGCGCGACGCCGCGCACGCGGTGACCGCGCTCGACGAAACCAATCTGCGCATCGGCAAGGGCGATTTCATCGCGCTGGTCGGGCCGTCCGGCTGCGGCAAGTCGACGATCCTGAAGATGGTCGGCGAGCTGCTGGCGCCCACGACCGGCCACGTCTTCGTGGCGGGCCGCGAGATCGGAGCCAATCCGATCCGCATCGGGATGGCCTATCAGAACCCGACGCTGCTCCCGTGGCTCACGGTTCGCGACAACGTCATGCTGCCGCTCAAGATCGTGCCGCCCTTCCGGCAGCACTTTCGGGCGAAGCGCCGGAGCGAGTACCGCGACCGGGTCGAAGCGCTGCTGGAGCAGGTGGGGCTCGGCGGCTTCGGCGATCGCTACCCGTGGCAGCTCTCGGGCGGGATGATGCAGCGGGCGAACCTGTGCCGGGCGCTCGTCCATGATCCCGACCTCCTGCTTCTCGACGAGCCCTTCGGCGCGCTCGACCAGTTCACGCGCGAGGAGCTCTGGGCCGTGATGCAGGACCTCTGGCTGTCGAAGCGCCTCACCGTGCTCCTCGTGACTCACGACCTGAAGGAGGCCGCCTATCTCGCGAACCGCATCTGCGTGATGAGCGCGCGGCCGGGCCGGATCCTCGACGATTCGCCCGTCGCGATGCCGCGCCCGCGCACGATCGAGATGACCTTCGAGCCGGATTTCGTCGCCCTGAACCAGCGGCTCCGCACCATGATCGTCGGGGCTCGCGGCGGCGCGCCCGGCCACGCCTGAGGAGGAACGCGATGGACCGGCTCCGCGACGCCCTGCGCGACACCGCCGCCCCGGCAGCCCTCATCGTCGGCGTCTTCGTGCTGTGGGAGATGTTCTGCCTTGCCGCCGGCATCTCCGACATCCTGCTGCCCCGGCCGACCCAGATCTTCGCCGCGCTCGTCAAGTATTGGCCGGCCATCTGGCCGCATACCTGGCAGACGCTCTACACGACGCTCGTCGGCTTCGCCTTCGGAGTGGTGATCGGACTTCTGCTCGGAATCCTCATCGGCTCGTCGAAGCTCGCCTTCCGCACGGCTTATCCGCTGCTCGTCGGCTTCTCGTCGATCCCGAAGGTCGCGGTCGTCCCGGTCTTCGTGCTCTGGTACGGCGCCGGCACGGTCCCGGCGATCCTCACCGCGATGATCATCTGCGTGTTCCCGATCGTCGTGAACGTCGCGACCGGGATCGCAACGGTCGAGCCCGAGCTCGAGGACGTCATGCGCACGCTGAAGGCGTCGCGGCGCGACATCCTCTGGAATGTCAGCCTGCCGCGCTCGATGCCCTACTTCTTCGCGGCCCTGAAGGTCGCGATCACGCTCGCCTTCGTGGGGTCGGTCGTCGCCGAGACCGTCGCGTCCAACCGCGGCGTCGGCAACATGATGATGATCGCCTCCTCGAGCTTCAACGTGCCGCTCGTGTTCGCCGGCCTCTTCGTCCTCGCGGGGCTCGGGGTCGCGCTCTACCTCGTGTTCTCGCTGATCGAGCGCCGCGTCACGGGCTGGGCGACGCGCCGGTCCGACCTCGTCGCCGCCTGAACCCGCACTCACCCGAACCCCGGAGACCGACGATGCGCCGCCTCTTCCTCAAAGCCGCCCTCGCGGCCGCCCTCGCCGGATTGTCAGGGGTCGCGCCGGCGCAATCGCCGACCAAGATCCGCTTCACGCTCGACTGGAAGTACCAGGGCATCCACTCCTGGTACTTCTACGCCAAGGAGAAGGGCTACTTCGCGGCCGAAGGCCTCGACGTCACGATCGACCAGGGCGACGGCTCGGCCGCGACCGTGACCCGGATCATGGGCGGGGCCTATGACGCCGGCTTCGGCGACATGAACGCCATCATCCAGCAGGCCGCCGCGAAGCCGGGCGAGGCGCCGGTGATGGTCTACATGATCTACAACCGCGCGCCCTTCGCGATCATCCACAAGGCGAGCGCGCCGATCCGCTCTCTGAAGGACCTCGAGGGCAAGAAGCTGACCTCGCCCGCGGGCTCGGCCACCCACCGCCTGTTCCCGATCTTCGCGAAGCTCAACGGGGTCGACGCCAGCAAGGTCGAGATCGTCAACATCGCGCCGTCCGTGCAAGAGATGATGATGGTCAAGGACCAGGTGGACGGCGGCTTCGTCTTCACCGTGACCTCGTACATGAACCTCGTGGGGATGCGGCTCGATCCCGAGAAGGATTACAGGTTCATCATGTACTCGGACCACGGGATCGAGGCCTATTCGAACGGCGTGATGGTCTCGCAGAAGCTCGTGCGCGAGAACCCCAAGGCGGTGGCCGGGCTCGTCCGGGCGATCAACCGCGCGATGATCGAGCTCGCGGCGAACCCGGCCGAAGGCGGCCGGATCATGAACCGGGTCGAGCCGACGGTCGACGCCGAGCTCGAGGCGCGCCGGATCGACTTCACCTACCGGACGCATATCTACACGCCCGAGACCGAGCGGCTCGGCGCGGGCGACGTCTCGGACGACAGGATGGCGAAGGCCATCGCGCAGATCGGGGAGGCGTTCGACCTCGTCAAGACGCCCGCGGTCGAGCAGGTCTTCAGCCGCGC
>JAFAPJ010000348.1 GCA_019247255.1 Methylobacteriaceae bacterium
CCGCCACCGAGGAATTCGCCAAGGCGGGCGAGCGCGTCATCATCGTGGTCGGGGTTCCGCTCGGCACGCCCGGCGCCACCAACATGCTGCGCATCGCCCGCGCGCCGTCCGTCTGACCGGAACAGCGCGCCCGACCTCACGTTTGTAGCCGGGCGGCCAGCGTGGCCGCGAGCGGGTCACGCGCGATGGCGACCGAGGCGAGGCGGACGGGTGGGGGCCGAAGCGAAGCCGCGATCGGCACGGCGGCGCTCGCGCTCGTCCTCTCGGTCGTGCTCGGGCGACGGCGGGCCCCGGGCGAAGCCTCCGTCGGTGGGAGAGGTCGCCAGACCTCGTCCGGCAGCCCGGCCGCCGCCGCACGCGAGCCCGGCCGGGGGCGGGAGGCCGACAGCCCGACCGAGATCCCGTCGCGCGGCTGGTGGGACATCGCCTGGCGGGTCTACGGCGAGATCGACGACGACCGGATCCTCGCGGTGGCGGCCGGCGTCACCTTCTACGGCTTGCTCGCCCTCTTTCCGGCGGTCGGCGCGCTCGTCTCCCTCTACGGGCTCGTGGCCGATCCCGGCACCATCGCGGGCCAGCTGCAATCCCTCTCGACTTTCCTGCCGGGCGGCGCGCTCGAGATCATCAACGGCCAGATCCAGCGCATCACGAGCGGCGGGCACACGGCGCTCGGCTTCGCGTTCTTCTCCGGCCTCGCGATCTCGCTCTGGAGCGCGAATGCCGGCATGAAGGCCATCTTCGACGCGCTGAACGTCGCCTATGAGGAGAAGGAAAAGCGGAGCTTCATCGGTCTCAACCTCACCTCGCTCGTCTTCACCTTCGGGATGATCGTCTTCCTGGTGGTGGCCATCACGGGCGTCGTCGTGCTGCCGGCGGCTCTCGCCTACGTGGGGCTCGGCGCGCTGACCGAGTGGCTCGTCTGGATCGGACGCTGGCCGGCGCTCTTCGCCGTCCTGCTGCTCGTTCTCGCGCTGCTCTACCGCTTCGGGCCGAGCCGCGAACGCCCGCGCTGGCGATGGGTCACTCCGGGGAGCATCCTCGCGGCGGCCGGCTGGCTCGTCTTCTCGCTCCTGTTCTCCTGGTACGCGGCAAATTTCGGGAACTACAACGAGACCTACGGCTCCCTCGGCGCCGCGATCGGCTTCATGACCTGGATGTGGCTCTCGGCGACGATCATCCTGGTCGGGGCCGAGCTCAACGCCGAGATCGAGCATCAGACCGCCGAGGACACGACCGAAGGTCCCGGCCTCCCGCTGGGCGGGCGCGGCGCCCGGATGGCCGACTCGGTTGGAAAAGCCCGCGCCTGACGTGCTCTCCCCTTGGGAACTCGCCCAAGCGCCGGTTGTTACTCCCTCGGATTTCTTGAGCGAGGGAAGCATGGCTCACAGCACGCAAGGCAGCGCGCTCGCCGACGACGCGCGCGCGGCTGGCGACAAGCTCGCGCCGCAGGTTTCGGCCGCGGCCCAGAAGGCGAAGACCGTGAAGGATGAGGCGGGCGACCTCGTCGGCATCGCGGGCGACATCGCCTCGACCGCCGTCGAGCAGGGCCGCAACCTCCTTCAGAACGCGAAGGGTCACGCGACCGGCTTCGCGGACCAGCGCAAGGACGACGCGGCGCAATCGATCGCCGACGTCGCCCGGTCGCTGCGCGAGAGCGGCACGGGCTTCGACGATCGGCCGAACATCGCGGCCTTCGTGGGCAGCGCGGCCGACGGCCTCGACCTACTGGCGAACGGGATCCGCGAGCGCTCCTTCGCGGAGATCTACGCGGAAGCCGAGACCTTCGCGCGGGAGCGGCCGGTCGCGGTGGGGATCGGCGCGGCGCTTGCCGGCTTTTTCCTTGCCCGCTTCATCAAGAGCTCGGCCGACGAGTTGGCCGCGACCCATCACGAGCAGATCTCGGCGCGGGCGAACGCCGCGCGCTCGGGGATCAACGCGCCGACGCATCGGGTCTGAGGACGCAGCATGTCCGACCGTCAACCCGCCACCCTTCAGGAGCTCGTGGTCGAGGCGATCCGCGATGCGGTGGACCTCGCCCGCGGCGAGTTCGCCCTGTTCCGCGCCGAGATGGCGAACAACGTGACGGGGCTCGCGAAGGGCGCCGTCATGTTCGGCGTCGCGGCCGTGTTCGCGATCGCGGCGCTGATCTGGCTCACCCAGGCGCTCGTCTACGGCCTCGAACTCGTGGTCCATTCGCGCTGGATCGCGGCCCTGATCGTCGGAGGGGCGCTCGCCGTCATCGCCGGCGTCCTGGTCATGGTCGGCAAGAACCTGATGAGCGCCTCGAGCCTCGCGCCCAACCGGACCGTCCGTTCGCTCAAGCGCGACGGCGAGGTCCTGACCGAGCGGGTGAGCTGATGGCGGCGAGCGACGTGCAATCGATCGAGCGCGAGGTCGAGGAGGCCCGCGCGCGCCTCGGCGAGAAGATCGATCTCATCCAGGACAAGCTGACGGTTTCGGGGATCGTGGACGAGGTCATGGGGGCGGCCGGCGTGCCGCGCCTCGCGAACGGCCATGACTTCGTCCTGGCGCTGCTACGCCGACATCCCGTCCCGCTCATGATCGCGGCCGCCGGGCTCGGCTACGCCATCTACCGCATGAACCGGACGGGTCGCTCCGTCGGCGAGCTCGAGGTCGAGCCGGTTTCGGTTCCCGTCATGAATACCGGACGGGCCCGGGTCTACGACCCCGACCTGCCCGTCATCCATCCCCGCAGTGACGTGGTCGAAGGCCGGCAGGCCCTCGACGCGCAGGCTTGATTCGGAGACGTCCCATGAACGAGGTCGAGAAGCATTACGGCAGCGAAGGCGAAGTCGGGTCCGAGAAGGGCGCAGCTCGCTCGGGTTCCGCGGCGACGAACCCGGCCGACATCGCGAAATCCGCGATCGATCAGGCCGTCTCGTCCGCCCGGTCGGGCTTTCGCAGCGTGTCGGACGCGGCCGGATCCGCGGGCTCGACGGCCCGGGAGACCTACGAGCGCGTGACGGATCGGGCGTCGGATTACTACGAGGGCGCGACCCGCCGAGCCTCCGACATGCATCAGCGCTCGACCGCGCATCTGTCGCGCCACCGGCGCAACGTCGAATCCTTCGTGGGCGAGAACCCCATCATGATCGGCGTCGCGGGCTTCGCGGCCGGGCTGCTGGTCGGCGCGCTCATTCCGACGACCCGGCGCGAGAACAAGCTGTTCGGCCGGTACGCGGACGAGGTGCGCGAGCAGGGGATGCGCTACGCGCGCGACCTCGCCCAGCAGGGCAAGCAGCTCGTGGAGGAGAACCTGTCGCAGGCGAGCCAGGGCTCCAGCCACGGCGACGACGGCGCGGCATCGGCGAGCCGCATGACGAACCCGTCTCCCGCGAGCGGCGGCGTCGCCGCGAGCGCGGGCCACGAACTCGGCCGCGAGAGCGACAAGGGCGGCGTACGTCCAGCCGGCGCCGGCAAGAGCGGGACGGGCGCCACCACGGGCGCTCGCTCCGCCTGAGATCGGTTAAGGACAGATTGAGATACGGCCCGCCTGCGAGGTGGGCCGTTAACGTGTTATTAACCGCTGCGGGCCGAGCTTGACCGCATTGGCGACCGCTCCGCGACGGCCCTGACGGGCATCTCGCTCGCGCCGCGGCCAGCCCGGGCGTGGGGCCGGCACGTGCGTATCCTGATCCTCGAAGACGATGTCCTCACGGGCCTGCAGATGCAGGCCCTTCTCGAGGAGAGCGGGCACGACGTCGTGGGGCCCTGCGGGACGCTCGCGAAGGCCTGGGGGGCGCTGGCGCCCAGGCCGGACTACGCCTTCCTCGACATCGACCTGCCCGACGGCAAGAGCTTCGGGGTCGCGACCGCCCTGCAGACCGCGCGCGTGCCCTTCACCTTCGTGTCGGGTTCGCGGCACGCGGAAATCCCCGCGCCGCTGGCGGGAGCGCCTTTCATCGCCAAGCCCTTCGCCGACGCCGCGATCCAGGCGGCTCTCCTCCGCGCGACCGAGTTCGTTCCGGCCTGACGTCAGGCTGCGAGGCGCGCCGCGCGCGTGTCGTGACGGGCTAAGCGCGCGAGCAGGTAATCGACCTCCGCGCGCGAGGGCACGCTGAGCGACGCGCCGGGCCGGCGTTGCGCGTCTGACGCCAAAATCCCGCGGCGCATCAGGACGTATTTGCGGACCGCGAGCCCGATTCCGGGCTGCTGCTCGTAGCGTACGAGCGGCAGGTGAGCGTCGAAGAGGTCGTGCGCCTCCTCGCGTCGGCCGGCTGCCTGCAGCCGCACGAGGTCGACCAGCATGTCCGGGAAGCAGTAGCCCGTCATGGCGCCGTCCGCGCCGCGCTCCATCTCGAAATCGAGGAAGAGCCCGCCATTGCCCGTGAGGATCGAGAGCGGGCGCAGCCGACCCTCCCGCTGGAAGCCGCGCAAGGCCGTGATCTTGTCGAGACCCGGCCAGTCCTCGTGCTTGAGCATCACGCAGGACGGGCTCGCCTCCACGATCCGGCGGATCACCTCCGGGGTCATCACGACCGAGAGGGTCAGCGGGTAATCTTGAAGCACCCAGGGCACGTCCGGCCCGATCGCCTCCGCGGCGCCCGCGAAGTAGCCGAGGATCTGCTCGTCGGTGCGCAGATGCGGCGGCGGCGCGATCATCACGCCCGCCGCCCCCGCCGCCATGACGCCCTCGCTCAGCGCCCGCATGGAGGCGAAGCCGGGGGCCGAGACCCCGACGATCACCTGGAGCGCACCGGCCCGGCGGATGAAGCGGGTCGCGACCGCGAGCGCCTCCGCGGACTCGAGCTTCGGCGCTTCCCCCAGGATGCCGAGCACCGTGATCCCGTTGCAGCCCGTCTCCCGATAGAGCTCGACCAGCCGGTCGATCGACCCATCGTCGACCCGGCCGTCGGGCGAGAAGGGCGTCGGAGCGATGGCGTAGACGCCGCGCGCGGTCGGGTCGAGCATGGGTGGGGCTCCGGTCGGTCCGCCCGGTCTTAAGAGGCGAGACCACGCGGGGACAAGCGCGCTTGCCCTCCCGGGCCGGGTCGGGCACCACTCGGCCCGAACTTATCGCCGCGCGCTCTTCGAGGCCTCCATGTCCCGCATCGTCTTCGTGAACGGGGTCTTCCTCCCCTACGAGGAGGCCCGCATCCCAATCATGGATCGCGGCTTCCTGTTCGCGGACGGGGTCTACGAGGTCGCCTGCGTTCTGGACGGACGCCTCGTCGACAACGAGGCGCATCTCGCGAGGCTCGAACGGTCGCTCGGCGAGATCCGGATCGCGAACCCGTTCAGCCCCGCGGAGTGGACACGGCTTGAGGAGGAGCTCGTCCAACGCAACCATCTCGAGGAGGGGCTCGTCTACATGCAGGTGACCCGGGGCGTCGCCGAGCGGGATTTCGGCTTCCCGAGCGATGCGCGGCCGACCGCGATCATGTTCACGCAGCCGAAGGTCATCCGCCATTCGGCCGCCGCGGAGGCCGGGATCAAGGCCGTCACGGTCGAGGACATCCGCTGGAAGCGGCGCGACATTAAATCGGTCGCGCTTCTCGCCCAGGTGCTCGCGAAGCAGGCGGCGGTCGAGGCCGGGGCGGGGGAAGCCTGGATGGTGGAGGACGGCTTCGTGACGGAGGGCTCCTCCTCGACAGCCTTCATCGTGACGCCGGACGGCCGGCTCGTGACCCGCCCGCTCTCGAACGCCATCCTGCCTGGCATCACGCGGGTCGCCGTGATGCGGCTCGCCGCCGAGGCGCAGATCCGGGTCGAGGAGCGGCTGTTCTCCGTCGCGGAAGCGGAGCACGCGGCGGAGGCCTTCATCACGAGCGCGTCGAGCCTCGTGATGCCGGTCGTGTCCCTCGACGGGAAGCCGATCGGGACAGGACGTCCCGGGCCGATCGCCCGGCGCCTGCGGGAGCTCTATCTCGAGGAAGCGCTGCGCCCGGCCTCCGCCGCCGCGGCGTGATCCCGGGCGGGGCTCGGCACGGTGCGCGCGGAACCCGCCCCTTCGCGAAAAGGTTGGCACCGCGACATCCATGTCGCGAGAGGACCAACGATGCCCCGCACCCTCCTGTCCGGCCTCGTCCTCGCGTTCGCGCTGACGGGCGGGGCGCTCGCCGAGACGACCGATCATCCGCCTCCGGCCGGCGCCAACCCGAATGTCCGATCGGATCGTTTCGAGCCGGGCGCGACGAATTCCACCCAGACGCTGAGCGAGCGGCTGGACGCGACGGACGGCGTCATCCGTCCGCCGGCCACCGGCGCGGGGCGGGTGATCACGCCGCCCGTGCCCGAACCGAACTCGACGCCCGTGATCACGCCCCCGGGCGAACCTGGCGGAAACCCGCTCGTTCAGCCGAAGTGACGGCCGGGGCTAGATCGCCCGCACGGCCCCGCCGTCGACCTTGATCATCTCGCCCGTCAGATAGGACGCGCGTTCCGAGACCAGGAAGCAGGCGACGCTCGCGAATTCCTCGACGCGCCCGTAGCGGCCGACCGGGATCGTCGCCCGGGCGGCGGCCGCGACCTCGGCCTCCGTCTTGCCGGCCTTGGCGGCGTTCGCGGCATCGAGCTCGCGCGTCCGGTCGGTCTCGATGCGTCCAGGCAGGATCAAGTTCACGGTGACGCCGTCCGCCGCGACCTCCGACGCCAGCGTCTTCGCCCAACCGAGGATCGAGGAGCGGAGCGCGTTCGACATGACGAGGTTCGGGATCGGCTGCACGATCCCGGACGAGGCGACCACGAGCAGGCGCCCGAACCTCGCCTCCCGCATCGCCGGGAGCACGAGGCTCGCCATCCGGAAGACCGGGACCACCATCGCGTCGAACTGCGCCGTCCAGGCGTCGGGCGCGACGCCGAGTGCGGTCCCGGGCGGCGGCCCGCCGGTATTCGCGACCAGGATCTCGATAGGTCCGCCGAGCGCCGCGACGGCCTTGTCGTGGAGGGCGGCGCTGTCCTTGAGGTCGGCCGCGATCGCCGTCGCGCGTCCGGCCCCCCGCGCGTTGATGGCCGCGGCCGCCGCCTCGAGCTTATCGCCGCTCCGTGCGGTCAGCACGACGTCGCTTCCTTCGGCCGCCAGCGCCTCGGCGATCCCGCGCCCGAGCCCGCGGCTCGACGACATGACGAGGGCGCGCCGGCCCTTGAGACCCAGATCCATCCCGCTTCTCCCCGATCGGAGGCGGGCTTAGCGAGGCGCTTCCTTACGGGCAATGTCGGGCCGGGGCGAGCTGTCCTGCGCGAGGAGGGCGTCCGCGAGCTCGTCCATGCGTCGCTTGAGCGCCGCGTTCTCGGCCCGGATCGCGGCGGCCTCGGCGTCGCGTCGGCCGAACCGGCCGATCGCGAAGCCGGCGAGCGCGCCCGCGATCGCGGCCGCGAGGGTCAGAACGGGTTCCAGGTCGGGGCGTCCGTGTATTTGAGGTAGCCGACCGCGACGCCGAGCCGAAGCCCGAGCCCGGAGCGGATCGGCACGACCACGGTGTCGCCCGCCTGGGCGGCCGTCATGCCGAAGCCGGCCACGAGATAGGCCGAGCCGTCGATCTCGACGAAGCGCTGGTAGAGCTCCTCGGCGCTCGCGAGGTTGTAGACGAGCGTCATGCTCCGGGCGCCTTCGCCGCCGAAGTCGAAGCCAAGCGACGGACCCTGCCAGAACACTTTCCGGCCGCGGCCGCGGCGCGCGTAAAGCGTGCCCTCGCCGTAGCGGAGGCCGCCGATGAAGGCGCCCGAGCCCTCCTGGCCGAGAATGTAGTTGGAGGGCTCGCCCCAGCGGCGCACCGCTTCCTCGACCGTGAGGGCGAGGCCGCGCGACACGTTGCCGAAGAACTTATGGCCCGACCGGACGAGCTCGTCGGTTGAAAAACGCTCGTCGCCCGTCTCGCCGGGCGCGCCGACCCGACGCGCCGCGAGGGCCGGCGCAGTGAGCGAGCCAAGGCCGAGAGCGAGCCCTCCGGCGAACGTGCGACGCTTCATCTCAGCCTCCGGGTCCCGATGCGTCGCCTTTGAGCCATGCCCTTCACGGCTTCTGAGGGGGCGTGCCGCAGGAAGGCGCCGCGTCTCACGGCACGCTAGAGCGATCACCGTTAATGATGTCCTTCCCGAGGCTCGCGGCGCTGCCGCTCGCCCTTCTTCTCCTCGCGCCCGCGCCGGGCGCCGCCGAGAGCGCTCGCTCGCTCCCGGCCCCGCTGGGCACGACCGAGCTCATGGTCTCGGACCGGGCCTCGGGCCTCGGGCTGTCGGGCTTCGACCCGGTGACGTTCCAGGTCGACGGCGTGCCGCGCCCGGGCCGGCCGGAGCGCGAGCTCGTCTGGGGCGGCGTCGCGTGGCGCTTCGCCGGCAACGCCAATCTCGAGGCGTTCCGGCGCGACCCCGCGGGCTTCGCGCCGCGCCTCGGCGGCTACGACGCGACCGCCATGGCCGACGGCCGGCTCGTCGCGGGCGACCCGCGCTTCTTCCGCGTGGAGGAGGGGCGCCTCTACGTGTTCCGGGATGAGGCCGCACGCGACCGTTTCGCGGCCGAGCCGGGCCTCGGGGCTGCCGCCGAGGCGCGTTGGCCGGCCGTGCGGGACGGGCTCGTCCGGTTCTGAAGGGTTCGGCCCTGCGGCTCCCGGCCGACGACGGCGCTGCATCATCGGCCGGGCCTTCGGTTTCCCGCCGACTCGCGGCAGGCCTCAGGGCATCAGGACGGTGTCGACCACGTGGATGACGCCGTTCGACTGCAGAACGTCAGCGATCGTCACGTTCGACTTGCCGCCCTTGGAATCGACAACCTCGAGCTTGCTCCCGCTGACCTCGGTCACCGTGAGCGTCTCGCCGGCCGCCGTCTTGAAGCTCGCCTTGCCGTTGCCGGCCTTGACGGCCTTCATCAGGTCGGCGGCGGTGTGCTTGCCCGGAACGACATGGTAGGTCAGCACCTTCGTCAGCGTGCCCTTGTTCTCGGGCTTCAGCAGCGTGTCGACTGTGCCGGGCGGCAGCTTGGAGAAGGCGGCGTTCGTCGGCGCGAACACGGTGAACGGACCGGGTCCCGCGAGCGTGTCCACGAGCCCGGCCGCCTTGACCGCCGCCACCAGGGTCGTGTGATCCTTCGAGTTGACGGCGTTCTCGACGATGTTCTTCGACGGATACATCGGCGCGCCGCCGACGGTGACGGTCTTTTCCTGTGCGATCACGGGCGAAACGGTCGTGGCGCCGGCACCGAGAAGTACCAGCGTAGAGAACGCAGCGGAGAAGACGTGACGAGAAGGTGACATGAGCGGGCTCCTTATCCGCCAGCATCGGGCGGATGCTGCTGGTACGGAGCCTCGCGATCGAAAGTTTCGCTCGTTGCTGAGAAGTTGCTCGGCCTCAACGAAAGTCGAAGATCGGGCGCAGGCGCGGCAGGTCAGATGCCGGCATACCACTCGTAGCCGCGATCGGCCCAGAAACTGCCGCGCCCTCGCCCGAGCTCCGAGAAGCCGTCGACGAGCTCGAGACGCCTGATGAACTTCGCCTGCTTGTAGCCCAGCTGGCGTTCGACGCGCAGGCGCAGAGGCGCGCCGTGCCGGACGGGCAGGTCCTGCCCGTTCATCCCGTAAGCCAGGATCGTTTGAGGGTGAAAGGCGTCGACGAGATCGAGGCTCTCGTAATAGGTGCCGCTGCCGTCGAGCGTCGCCTCGGCCTCGTCGAAGCAATGGAAGACGACGTAGCGCGCCTCCGGGCGAAGGCCGGCCGTGCCGAGGATCGCGCGGAGCGGGACGCCGGTCCACTTCCCGATCGCGCTCCAGCCCTCGACGCAATCGTGCCGCGTGATCTGGGTCCGTGCCGGGAGGCGCTTCAGGTCGTCGAGCGACAGGTCGAGCGGCGTCTCGACCTTACCGTCGACCCGCAGCCGGAAATCGGCGAAGCCGCCGTCCAGCAGCCGCGCGTAATCGTCGCCGTCCGGCATCTCGGTGCCGTTCGCCCGAAACTCGGGCGACATCTCGGCTTCGGTGAACTCGCGCGCCAAGTTCCCGGGGGAAAGGAGCAGGCGCTGGGCCGAGCGCGTGAGCGTCTCGGCGAGCTCGAGCCAGCTCGGCGCGCCGGCGCTGCCCGTCGAGGCGGCGTAGGCTGCCGATGCGGCGCTGCCGAACGCGCCGGCGAGCAGAGCGCGGCGGGACAGGGCGACGCGCCTGATGCGCCCGCGGCTCATGAGCCTGCCCTCGCGATCCGGATCGCGTAGCGGCCTGTTACCATCGACCGCATGTTGTTCCAGGGACCCGACAGCACGACCATCGCGAGGTGGACGAGCGTGAACAGGACGAGCAGCGACGCGCTGATGAAGTGAAGCGTGCGCGCGCTCTGGCGTCCCCCGAAGAGGTCCACGAGCCAGGGCGCCGCCGCGTTGATCGCCGGCGACATGCACAGACCGGTCAGCACCATGACGGGCAGCAGGATCGCGACGACGGCCAGATAGGCCAGCCGTTGCAGGGCGTTGTAGCGCCGGGCGGCCTCGCCCTTCGGGAAGCGCAGCCGGGCGTGATCGGCGATCTCGCGCAAAAGGTGGGACGGCCGGACCTGGTCTCGGCTCGGCAGGACGTCGCGGCGCAGATGACCGGACAGCACTCCGTGGCCCAGATAGGCGAGGCCGTTGAACGCGAACAGCCAGGCGAAGAAGAAGTGCCAGCGCCGACCGTCCGCCAGGCTCTGCACGGCCGGAAGCGTGGCCCAGCTCGGGAAGGCCCGCAGCGCCTCTCCGTCCCGGCGGCCCGACACGCCGAGCACGCCGGTCGTCGGCAGCGTCACCGGCCCGACCCGGGCGAAGCCCTTGACCGTCTCTCCCTCGCCCGCGGCCCCGATCTCGAACGCGGCCCGATCAGGATCGGCGCCGTACTGCCCCCAGTACAGGCGCGGGTGCGCATTGAAGATCTGCAGCCCGCTCGGCAGCAGGACCGCCATGCAGATGACGTTCACCCAATGCGTGACCCGAACGAGCGCCGAATGTCGGCGCACGAGCAGGCGGGTCGTGCGCGATTCATCCGTCCCGGTGAGCGGTTTCATGGAGGCCTCGGCCGCGTCGACGCCTTGAAGCCGAGGCGCGATCTGCCCAGCATTACGGAAGGTCCGCGCGCAAAGTTTCGCGGAGCGGGTCGGCGGCGCCGTCGGTACTCAGCGGCAGGAGGTGGGAAGCGAGAGCTCGGACGCGAGTTCAGGGACGCCGAGCGCCGCGAAGGGACCGTTCAGGAACCCGCGTTCGGCATGGCCGTAGGAGAGGGGCCGCCGGTCCGGCCCGACCACGATCCCGCCCGCGCAGGTCAGGATGTGATCGCCCGCCGCCACGTCCCATTCCATGGTCGGTCCGCAGCGCAGGTAGACGTCGGCCTCGCCGGACGCGATCAGGCAGAACTTGAGGGCCGAGGAGGCGACCCGTCGCTCTCCGACAGGCAGGCCCGACAGGCAGGCCTCCGTGTCGGGATCGCCGTGTCGACGGCTGACGAGCGCGGTCGCGCCCACCTCCGGGGTCGGCCGGACCACGACCGGCGCCCAGACGAGCTCGTCCGCGATCGGCGCCACCGCGGCGCGGCGCCCGGCGGCCCAGACACGTCCGTTCGCCGGGACCGCGATGGCGGCGGCGACCGGGCGCGAGCCGGCGACGAGCGCGATGTTCACCGAATATTCGCCGAGCCCGGCCATGAAGTCGCGCGTGCCGTCGAGCGGATCGACCACGAAGTAGAGCGCCGCGGGGTCCTCGTGCAGCGGGTCGAGGCCCTCCGCGCTCTCCTCGGCCACGACCGCGATCCCGGGCCATCGCTCGGCGAGGCGGCGCACGATCAGGGCTTCCGCGGCCTGGTCGGCATCCGTCGTCGGCGAGCCGTCCGCCTTCGCGCGGTGGCCGCAGCCACGGTCGGCGACGGCGGCGAGCAGGCGGCCTGCCTCGACCGCGACCTCGCCGAGGCCCCGCGCCACCGCGTCCAGGTCCCATCCGCGGACCCGTTCCATTCCTCGACGCTCCTCCGCCCGGTCAGCTTTGCAAGCCGCCGGACGCCCGTTATCGGGAGAGAGCCCCCGCGCGATTCGCGCGACCCCCTCCCTTGTCGCAGACGCTCCCGGAGCCAGTCATGGCCACGCTCACACTCGACGCCCTCGACCTCGCGGCGCTCCTGTGTTCACGCGTCTGTCATGACGTCATCAGCCCGGTGGGCGCGATCGTCAACGGTCTTGAGGTCCTGGAAGAGGAGAAGGACCCGGCGATGCAGGAGTTCGCGCTCGACCTCATCCGGAAGAGCGCGAAGCAGGCCTCGGCGCGCCTGCAATTCGCGCGGCTCGCCTTCGGGGCGGCGGGCTCGGCCGGGGCCGCGATCGATCTCGGCGACGCGGAGGCGGTCGCGCGCGGAATGTTCGGGGACGAGAAGACGACGCTCGCCTGGTCGGCGCCGCGCGCGCTCATGCCGAAGAACCGGGTGAAGCTCCTGCTCAACCTCGTGGTGCTGGCGACGGCCGCGATCCCGCGCGGCGGGGCGGTCGACGTTCTCGTCACCGGCGACGAGGACACGACGAGCTTCGTGCTCACCGCGAAAGGCGTGAACGCCCGCATCCCGCCCCATGCCGAGGCGCTGCTCAGCGGGGAGCCGGAGGAGGGCCGCGTCGACGCGCACGGCATCCAGACGTTCTTCGCCGGGCTCGTCGCCCGGGAGGCCGGCATGGGGGTGCGCCTCTCGCTCGAGGGCGACACGGTCACGATCCGGGCCCGGGCCGAGCGCTGAGCGACGAGGTTCGGCCCGTCGGATCAGGCCGAAAGAGAACGTAAACCCATCGAGGTCAGTGTCGGCGACGCCCCATCATCGAGTTGCGTCGAGCCGGCCTTCGTGGACGATCTGCTCCGAGAGTTCCTGACGGAGACCGGCGAGCATCTCGACACGGTGGATTCCGAGCTCGTCCGCTTCGAACGCAGCCCGGCCGACGCGCAGATCCTGCGCAACATCTTCCGGCTCGTCCACACGATCAAAGGCACCTGCGGGTTTCTCGGCCTTCCCCGGCTCGAGGCGCTGGCCCACGCGGCCGAGGCGCTCATGGAGCCGCTCCGGGACGGCGCCGTCCCGACGGCCGAGGTCGTCACGCTCATCCTCTCGACGGTCGACCGGCTG
>JAFAPJ010000387.1 GCA_019247255.1 Methylobacteriaceae bacterium
CGGGATGGGCGACAACATCTATCTCGGCGACCGCGACGGCGTGCGCACGCCCATGCAATGGTCGCCAGACCGCAACGGCGGCTTCTCCCGATCGGACCCCGCCCGACTGTTCCTGCCCACCATCCAGGACGCGATCTACGGATTCGACGCGGTCAACGTCGAGAGCCAGTCGCGCTCGCCCGCGAGCCTCTACAATTGGATGCGCCGGCTCATCGCGATCCGGCGCGCGACCAGGGCCTTCGGGCGCGGCACGCTGAAGTTCCTCTACCCGGCGAACCGGAAGGTCCTGGCCTACATTCGTGAGGCGGGGGACGAGCGCATCCTCTGCGTCGTCAACGTCTCGCGCGCCCCGCAGGCGGTCGAGCTCGACCTCTCCGAGTACAACGGCATGACGCCCGTCGAGATGACGGGCGGTACGGCCTTCCCGCGGGTCGGCGAGCTGCCCTACCTCCTGACGCTGCCGGCCTACGGCTTCTACTGGTTCCAGCTGACGATGGTCGACGGCCAGAGCGACACCCGCTACGGACCCGCGCCCCAGCCCGAGCTTTTCACGCTCGTCCTCACGGGCGGGCTCGCCTCGCTCCTGCAGGGGCGCGAGCGCATGGCGGTCGAGCGGACGATCGGCCCCCGGATGATCGCCGGGCAGCGCTGGTTCGCCGCGAAGGGCCGGGTGATCGACCGCTCGGAGGTGATCGATTTCGCGGTCATGCGCGAGCGCTCGGGCCGGGAAGGCTTCGTCCTGCCCCGCGCCGCGATCTCCCTGCGCGGCGGCGAGCGGCAGGAATATTTCGTGCCGATCGCGGTCGACGAGGCCGCGGACGAGGAGGCGTTGGGTCCCGTCGCGGTCGCGCGGGTCCGGCGCGGGCGCAATGTCGGGCTCGCCTACGGGGCCGGCAGCTCGGCCGAGTTCGCCCTCTCGGTCGTGGACGCGATGCGCTTCGGCGAGACGCTCGAGACCGAGCGGGGCGGGCAGCTTCGCTTCTCGGCGACCCGCTCCATGCCGGACGACCTCGCCTTCGAGCCGGCCGACGTGAAGCGGCTCTCGGGCGAGCAATCGAACACCTCGATCGCGATCGGCGATCGTGTCGTGCTCAAGCTCTACCGGCGGCTCCAGCCCGGCATCCATCCCGAGGTGGAGGTCGGGCGCTTTCTCACCGAGGTAGCCGGCTACGAGAACACGCCGGCGACGCTGGGCGTCGCCGAGCTCGTCGAGCCCGACGGCGAGACGACGGCGCTGATGGTGCTCCAGCGCTTCGTCCGCAACCAGGGCGATGCCTGGCGGCTCACCCTCGACACGCTGACGCGCGAGCTCGACACGCTCGCGCTCGCGCCGCTGGACGAGGAGCATCCGCTCGACGAGGTCTTCGGGCCCTACCTCCGCTATGCCGAGATCCTGGGCCTGCGCACGGGCGAGCTGCACGCGGCGCTCGCGACCCCGACGGAAGACCCGGCCTTCGCGGCCGAGGCGCTCGGCCCCGCGGACGTCGCGCTCGCGGCCGCGGACGCCCGCGACCAGGCGGAACGCGCCTTCGCGGCGCTCGGCCGGACCGGCGGCGTCGGACCCGAGATCGAGGCGCTGCGCACGCGTCGCGACGAATGCCTCGCGCTCATCGACGCCCTCGCCGCCTCGGCGCCGGAGGGCGCGCTCAAGATCCGCATCCACGGCGACTATCATCTCGGGCAGATTCTGATCGTCCAGGACGACGTGATGATCGTCGATTTCGAGGGCGAGCCGGCCCGGCCCGCGGACGAGCGCCGGGGCAAGTTCTCGCCGCTCAGGGACGTCGCCGGAATGCTGCGCTCCTTCGCCTACGCGGCCGACACGGCGGCCCGCGAGATCGGAGCGCGGCTCCCCGAGGCGGCCGAGCGCGTCGCGGCGCTCGCGGCCGAATGGCAGGCACTGACGGAGGCCCGCTATCTCGAGGCCTATGAGCGCGCCGCGACCTCGAGCCGGGTCTGGGTCCGGGACGAGGGGACGCGGCGCAACCTCCTGCGCCTCTCCCTCCTCGCCAAGGCGCTCTACGAGGTGAATTACGAGGCGAACAACCGACCCGATTGGATCGGGACCCCCGTTCGCGGCGTTCTCTCCATTCTCGATGCAGGACGGGACGGAGCGGGCGCATGAGCGACGACAGCCGGAGCGTGAGCGGGGGCGGCGAGCGCCCGCCCGCCGCCGGAACCGTCCGTGCGCCTGCCGCCGCGACCGTTGGCGCGGGCCGCCCCGAGACCGCGCGCGAGAGCGCGGCCGCCCGCTTCGCGATCGATGCGGGCGCGATCGCGGCCCTCGCCGAGGCGCGCCACGCCGATCCCTTCGCCGTGCTCGGGCCGCATCCGGTGGGGCGCGACGCCTACGAGATCCGCGCGATCTTCCCCGGCGCAGAGGCCGTCTCCGTCCTGCTCGATCGCGGCGCCGACCCCGTGCCCATGACGCGCGTTCATCCGGCCGGCATCTATGTCGCCCGGATCGAGGCCGCCGAGCGGCCGGGCTATCGGCTGCGGATCACGTGGCCTGCGGGCGTTCAGGAGACGCGTGACGCCTACAGCTACGGCCCCGTCCCCGGCTACGAGGAGATGTGGCGGGTCCGGGACGTCGGCTCCTGCGAGCTGCCCCGGCTC
>JAFAPJ010000393.1 GCA_019247255.1 Methylobacteriaceae bacterium
CCGATCAGCGGATCGCCCTCACCCAGGATGAGCTTGACCACCTCGGTCGCCTGGAGTAGCCCCATCGTCCCCGGCAACACGCCGAGCACGCCGTTGGCACCGCACGAGGGCGCGAGCTCAGCCGGCGGCGGCACCGGGAACAGGCACCGGTAGCACGGACCGTCGTAGGGCGCGAACACCGACAGCTGGCCTTCGAAGCCGAGGATCGCCGCCGAGACCACGGGTATCCGCAGCCGCACCGAAGCGTCGTTCAGCAGATACCGGGTGGGGAAGTTGTCCAGGCCGTCCACGACGATGTCCCACCCCGGCAGGATGTCCATGATGTTCTCCGGCCCGAGCCGCAGCGAGTACTTCTCCACCTTCACGTCCGGGTTCAGCGCGGTGATGGTCTGCTCGGCCGAGTCCACTTTCGGCACGCCGATCCGCTCACTCGAATGGATTACCTGGCGCTGCAGGTTGGACAGGTCGACCTCGTCGTTGTCGACGATCCCGAGCGTGCCCACGCCGGCTGCGGCCAGGTACAGGCCCGCGGGCGACCCGAGGCCGCCCGCTCCCAGCAGAAGCACCTTGGCGTCGAGCAGCTTCTGCTGGCCGTCGATCCCCACCTCCGGTAGCAGTAGGTGCCGCGAGTAGCGTTCGCGCTGCTCCGCGGTCAGAGTACGCGGCGTGTCTACCTCGTAGCCGCGATCCTTCCAAAGCGTGAACCCACCCGTCATCGATTCCACGTGTTCGTAGCCGAGGTCGTCGAGCAGCGTGCGCGCCGCCCAGGCCGAGCGGTTGCCCGAGGCGCAGTACAGAACGACGTGCTTGGAGCGGTCCGGAATCGCGCCCTCGATCCGGGACTCGAGATAGCTCTTGGGGACGTGCACGGCGCCGGGGATGTGCCCAGCCGCCCACTCCTCGGGCTCCCGGACGTCGACGACCACCGCGCCGTTGGAGACCTGTTCACGCACGACGGCGGGATCGACCTCGTCGATCCTGCTCTTGATCTGGCGCAGAAGTTCGGCTCCGGACGGGCTCATCGAGAAAAACTCCTCAAATGCGGTAGAGATTCAATACTTCAGAGAGTATAGCGGCAGAGCAGCGATGAGCGGACCTCTTTTTCCCCGCCTTCTCAGCCCCGACACGCGCGAGGCGATCCGCATCGGCGACGACGCCCTGACCTACGCCGAACTTGCCGGCGCCGCCGCCGCGGTTGCCGACCGGATCGCCGGGATCGGCCGCGTCGCGGTCTGGGCGCAGCCGACGGTCGAGCTGTGCATCGCGGTCGTCGGCGCGCTGGCCGCCGGCGTCAGCGTGGTCCCGATCAACCCGGGCCTCGGGTCCCGCGAGCTCGAGCACGTCGTCACCGACAGCGCCCCCGACCAGCTGCTGGCCTGGGCGGGGGTCGAGCCCGCGGGACGCCTGGCCGCGCTGGCCCGCCTCGACGTCGACCGGGCCGCCGACGGCGGGCCGCTCGCCGACGCGCTCGGCGCCGAGGACGTCGCGTTCGTCATGTATACCTCGGGCACCACCGGCCTGCCCAAGGGCGTGCAGATCCCCGGTCGCGCGATCACCAGCAACCTCGACGCGCTGGCCGAGATCTGGCGCTGGACCGAAGCGGACCGGCTGACCCACGCCCTGCCCGTGTTCCACGTCCACGGGCTCATCATCGGAATCCTCGGCCCGCTGCGCCGCGGCGGCCAGCTCGAGCACGCCGGCCGGTTCTCGCCCGTCGCCCTCGCCGGAGCGTTGCAGCGCGGCGCCACCATGGCCTTCGGCGTCCCCACCATGTACGGGCGGATCGCCCGCGAGGCGCAGGCGGATTGCGCACTGGCCCAGGCGTTCGCCGGCGCGCGCCTGCTCGTGTCCGGCTCGGCCGCGCTTCCCACGGCCGTCCACGCGCGGATCAAGCAGCTCACCGGGCAGGAGATCCTCGAGCGCTACGGCATGACTGAGACCCTGATGAACGCCGGGGTCTGCCTGGGCGAGCCGGTGATCCCGGGCCGCGTTGGTCCGCCCATCCCCG
>JAFAPJ010000454.1 GCA_019247255.1 Methylobacteriaceae bacterium
ATCGACGCGCTCGGCCTCATGAAGGTCGACGTGCTGGCGCTCGGGATGCTGACCTGCATCCGCAAGAGCTTCGACCTCCTGCGCGAGCACGGGATCGCCGACCACGCGCTCCACGACGTCCCGCGCGAGGACCCGGCCGTCTACGACATGCTCTGCAGGGCGGATTCGCTCGGCGTCTTCCAGGTCGAGAGCCGGGCCCAGATGAACATGCTGCCCCGGCTCCGGCCGCGGGAATTCTACGACCTCGTGATCGAGGTCGCGATCGTCCGGCCGGGCCCGATCCAGGGCGACATGGTCCATCCCTATCTCCGGCGCCGGGCCGGGCTCGACCACGTGACCTATCCCTCGCCCTCCCCCGAGCACGGGCCGCCGGACGAGCTCTACCAGGTGCTGCGCAAGACCATGGGGGTGCCGCTCTTCCAGGAGCAGGCGATGCGCCTCGCGATGGTGGCGGCGAAGTTCTCCGACATCGAGGCGAACGGCCTCCGCCGCGCCATGGCGACCTTCCGGCATGTCGGGACGATCGGGACCTTCGAGACCCTGATGGTCGAGCGCATGGTGGCCAGGGGCTACGAGCGCGACTTCGCCCGGCGCTGCTTCGAGCAGATCAAGGGCTTCGGCTCCTACGGCTTCCCCGAAAGCCACGCAGCCTCCTTCGCGCGGCTCGTCTACGTCTCGTCCTGGATCAAGTGCCACCACCCGGCGGTCTTCGCCTGCGCGCTCCTCAACTCGCAGCCGATGGGCTTCTACGCACCCGCCCAGATCGTGCGGGATGCGGTTGAGCACGGGGTCGAGGCCCGGCCGGTCGACGTCAACGAGAGCCTCTACGATTGCACGCTCGAGCCCGACGGGACGGGCCGGCTCGCGCTCCGCCTCGGCTTCCGGCAGGTCGACGGGATCGGGGAGGAGGCGGGCCGGGTTCTCGCCGAGAGCCGGGGCGAGGGCTATCCCGACCTCGAGACGCTCGCCCGGCGCACCCGGCTTCCCATGCGGACCCTACGCCGGCTCGCGGATGCGGACGCGATGCGCTCGCTCGGGCTCGACCGACGGGCGGCGCTCTGGGCGGTCCGCCGCCTGCCGGACGACGACCCGCTGCCCCTCTTCGCGGCCGCGGCCGCGCGCGAGCTCGGGGAGGAGCCCGCCGTCGCGCTCCCGGCGATGCGGCTCGGCGAGCATGTCGCGGCCGATTACCAGACGCTCCGCCTCTCCCTGAAGGCGCATCCGATGGCCGTGCTGCGCCCGATCTTCCAGGCCGAGCGGATCGCGACCTGCGCGGAGCTCGGGACGCGGCGGCACGGCGCCTGGGCCCGCAACGCCGGGATCGTGCTCGTGCGCCAGCGGCCGGGCAACGGGAAGGCGATCTTCATCACGCTCGAGGACGAGACCGGCATCACAAACGTCGTCCTCTGGGCCACCACCTTCGAGCGCTACCGGCGCGAGGTGATGGCGGCCCGGCTCCTCCTCGTGGAGGGCGAGGTCCAGCGCAGCCCCGAAGGCGTGACCCACCTCATGGCGCGGCGGTTGGTGGACCGCTCGGACGCGCTCCGCCGTCTGTCCGAAACGCACGAGGCGACGCCCGAGCTGTCGCGCGCGGACGAGTTCCTCCATCCCCAGCACCCGCGCGGCCAATCCTGCCACCCGCGCAACGTTCGCATCCTCCCGCCCTCGCGGGACTTTCATTGAGGGCGCACGCGAGATCCGACAAGAATCTGCAAGGCAGAGTGGAAGTCTTGAAGGATCGCTTGTTGCCGAATTCACACACCTGCACCTGACCGGACCGCGCCTTCTCTCGGTCCGATCGCGCAAGATCCTGAGCACCAATGTATCTCGTAACGTCCATGGCGCGCGTCGTCATGGTCCTGCACGAAAACCGTCATCGGTCCGCAATCGTCCCGAGCTTCCTGACCCCCCGTGGAGCCGGTCGACCCGTCGGACCGGACCGGGAGCGGGGCCGATGCCGAGGAACGCGCTGACACCGTCGTGCCGCGCCGCCATCTGGGCGGCGCCGATCGCGCTCATGGCCGGGGCAAGCCCCGGCTTCGCCCAATCCGACCCCGTGGCGGCCCGCATGGACGCGATGCAGCGCCAGATCCAGGCGCTGCAGAAGGAGCTGCAGGACCTGCGCCGCCAGTCCGCCCGGCAGGAGGCCCGCACGGAGCAGGTCGCGGCCCGTCAGCAGCAGGCGAACCGCCAGGCCGGCCCGGTCCGCAAGGGCGACCTCCCGATCATCGTCAAGGCGACGCTCGCCTGCGCGCCCGGCAGCTACGCGCTCGGCGACAAGGTCTGCTTCACGCCGGGCGGCTTCATCGAGCTCGCGGCCGTCATCCGCTCGCCGAACGAGGTCGCGGACGTGAACAGCGATTTCGGCGGCATCCCGTTCGGCAACTCGCTCCTCGCCCGGCAGACGGAGCAGCGCTTCACCGCGCGGCAGAGCCGGCTCAGCGGCCTCTTCACCGCGACGATCGAGCCGAACTACCAGGCCTCGGCCTATTACGAGTTCGACTTCCTGGCGGCGGGCGTCACGTCGAACTCGCGCGAGAGCAACAGCTACGTGCCGCGCATCCGCCACGTCTTCGCGGCGTTCGACGACAAGGACACGGGCTTCGGCTTCCTGGGCGGCCAGACCTGGAGCCTGCTCACCACGAACACCTCGGGGCTCGACCCCCTGAAGGCGCAGCTCCCGCTCACGATCGACGCGCAATACGTCCCGGGCTTCAACTGGACGCGCAACCCGCAGGTCCGCTTCACCCAGAGGATCACGCCGGAGCTGTGGGCGGGCGTGTCGCTCGAGAGCCCGCAATCGATCCTGCCGCCCGCGCCCTTCGGCGCTCCGGCGACGATCAACGTGAACAATGCCGGCAACGGCGCGGGGCTCAACAACAGCACCACGACCTACTCGAACAATTACGCGCCCGACATCGCCGGCAAGCTCGCCTGGGAGCCGGGCTTCGGCCATTACGAGCTGAAGGGCGTCGCGCGCTTCTTCACGGTGCGCACGCTCCGCGGCCAGGACGACGCCGTCGGCTTCGGGATCGGCGGGGCCGCGACCTTCCCGCTCATCCCCAAGGTGCTCGACCTGCAGCTGAGCGGTCTCGCCGGCGACGGCATCGGCCGCTACGGCTCGTCCCAGCTGCCGGATTTCGCGCTGAACACGAACGGCACGATCGCCACGATCCCGTCCTACCAGGTCCTCGGCGGCCTCATCTGGCACGCGCAGCCCGGAACCGACATCTACGCCTATGGCGGCCTCGAGCAGACGCGCCGCGCCGGCGCGGTCGCGTTCACGGGCGGCGCGACGACGGGCTTCGGGTCGCCGCTCGCGAACAATTCGGGCTGCAGCCTCGAGGGCAGCGCGCTCTGCCAGGCCCAGACGGAACGCGTCTGGCAGGTCACGGGCGGGTTCTGGCACGACATCTACAAGGGCGATTTCGGACGCGTCGCGGTCGGCGCGCAGGGCTCGTACACGCAGCGCCAGGCCTTCCCGGGGCTCAACGGGATCGCCCCGCAGGGCGACCTCGTGGTCGGGCTCGCCTCCCTGCGCTACTATCCCTTCTGAGCCGAGGCCGGCCCGGAGCCCAGCGAGCGGCCGAGATAGGCGACGAGCTTGTCCCGGCCGGCCGGGCGACCCTGGCCGAGCTCGGCGAAGCCGAGCGCGGCGTGGAAGGCGAGCGAGCCCGGGTTCGGCGGCGCGAGATTGACCTCGCAGCCGACGAGGACGTGCCCGGCGGCCTCGGCCCGCGCGAAGAGCTCCTCGTAGAGCGCGCGGGCGAGGCCCTCCCCGCGCCGGTCCGGCGCGACCACCACGCGGTCCACGTAGACGAAGCGCGCGTAGCGCTCGCGGAACCAGCGGAAGTTCGGACTGTCGTAGCCGGCGCGCTCGTCGAGCGCGAGGAGGAAGGCGGCGCGCCCGCCCTCGCGCAGGCCGACCATGAAGGCCTCCGCGAGGAGCGCGGCGAGGCCGGCGGCGTCGAGCCGCGAGGTCTCCGCCTCGTGCGCCCGGTTGAGCGCGAGGATCGCGTCGGCGTCGATCTCCTGCTCTGGCTCCTGCCGCATATCCTCGCATCCCTCCGCGTCAGCCGCGGCCCCGCGTGTTCACCACGATCACGCCCGCGACCGCAACGGCGCCGCCGGCGAGCGTCGTCGGCGCCGGCACCTCGCCGGCGATCAGGAAGGCGAGAGCGGTCGCCACGGGCGGCACGAGGTAGAGGAAGTTCGCGGCCCGGGCCGCGCCGAAATGGCCGAGCGCGTAGGTCCAGGCCGCGTAGCCGAGCGCAGCCGGGAGCACGCCCAGCGCGACGACGGCCGGGAGGGTCGTGGGCGAGGCGCCCGGCGCCGCGACCGTGCGGATCGCCTCGGGGAGCCAGGGTGCGAGCAGGATCGCGCCCGCGAGCAGCGTGTAGGCGGTCGCGGCGAGCGCGCCGTAGCGCGGCACGAGCGGCCGCTGCAGGATGAAGTACACGGCCTGGCATGTCGCGGCCGCGAGGATCAGGCTCGCGCCCGCCCCGAAGGCGAGCCCGCCCGGCTGGCCGGAGGCGATGAGCGCGATCCCCGCGAAGCTGATCCCCGTGCCGATCCAGCCCCAGAGCTTGAAGCGCTCGCCGAGGAACAGCGTCGCGAGGATCGCCGTGATGATCGGCAGCGTGTTCACGATGAAGCTCGCGGCGCCCGCCGTGACGCTGCGCTGCCCGGCATTGAGGAGCCCGTTATAGAGCGCGATGCCGACGAGCCCGCAGAGGCCGAAGCGCAGGAGGTGCCGGCCGGTGGGGCGCGGCGGCCGGGCCGCCGCGAGCCACAGGAGCACGCAGCCGGCCGCGACCGCGAAGCGGAGCGCGGCGAGCGGCAAGGGCGCGAGGTCGCGCAGCGCGAGCCGGATCAGCGGGAAGGCCGACGCCCAGGTCAGGATCGTGAAGGCGACCGCGGCGCCCGCGAGCCGGGCCCGGGAGGGCGCGGCCGGGGCGGAGGCGGCCCGCGCGGGCGAAGCGGGAGGGGCGGAGGAGGAGGAGGTCTCGAGGGCGCTCATGCCGCCTTGTCGGCCGACGCTCGAGGCTTGACATAGAGCAGCCTTCGCCCCGCAGCTTTGAGCATGGCTCAAAGCTCGCGCGTTCCGTCCGACCGTCATCCCGCCCCGCCGCTCGCCCATCTCGAGGCCGTGCGCGAGGTCGCGCGCCGCGGCTCGCTGAGCGCCGCCGCGGAGGCGCTGGACGTCACGGCCGGGGCGGTGAGCCGCCGCGTCGCGGCCGTCGAAGCCTGGCTCGGCGCGGCGCTCTTCGAGCGGCACGGCCGCGGCATGCGGCCGAATCCGGATGGGCAGCGCTTCCTGTCGCGGCTCGAGGAAGCGTTCGGCCTTATCCAGGCGGCGGCCGATCCCTGGCGGGGTCGCCGGGGCTCCGACGTCGTGCGGATCAGCGTCGTCCCGTCCTTCGCGCGATTTTGGCTGCTCGACCGCCTGCGGGCGCTCGAGCTGGGGCCGGCCGACGGGAGGATGCCGCTCAGGATCGAGATCGCGGTCGAGCACCGCCACGCCGACGTGGAGGGCGGCGAGGTCGACCTCGCGATCCGGTACGGGCGCGGGTCCTGGCCGGGGCTGGAGGCGAGGCCGCTCCTGCCCGAGCGGCTGGCGCCGGTCGCGCGGGCGGATCTCGCGGCGGCGCTGGGACCCGACCCGGCGCCCGCGCGCCTTCTCGCCCACCCGCTGCTCGCGGATTCCGACGCGGTCGGGTGGCGGGTCTGGTTCGCGCAAGCCGGGCTCGCGCGCTTTCGGCCGCGCCCGCAGGACCGACGCTTCGAGGATTACGGGCTCGTCCTCGCGGCCGCCGAAGCCGGGCTCGGGATCGCGCTCGCCCGCCTGCCCTTCGCGGCCGAGGCCGTGCGCCGCGCGGGGCTCGTCCGGCTCGGCCGTCTGGAGGCGCCGAGCCCGCTCGCCTCCTACCTCGTGATGCGGCCCCGGGAAGCCCGGCCTGCGACCCTCGCGCTGGCCGATCGGCTCGCTCAGGCGGCGGCGACGTGAGCAGCGCGCTCGGCGCCGCGCGGGCGCGCCGTCAGTTGCCCATCCGGTCGCGCCATTGCTGCTCGCCGGCGAAGCAGTTCCCGCGCGGCTGGGTCGCCTGCGCCGGGATCACGAAGGCGCCGCCGATCTCGGGGCCGGCCGGGCCGGGGGTCGGGGCGGCCGCGATCTCCATGATGATCTTCGTCTTCACCGCGTCCCGGAACTGCCCCTTCTCGCGTGCCGGCACCATGAAGGCGCCCTGCCCGCCGATGACGCAATCCCGGTAGTAGATGTCGAGGTCCGGGATGTCGAAATAGCCGGGCTCCTTCAGCATGATCGGCAGCCCGTTGATCGTGATCCCGGCCGCGAGCGCATCCGCCCGGGCGGCCGTGACGGCCCGGCCCTGGTTGTTCGGCCCGTCACCCGAGACGTCGATGACGCGCCGGGCGGCCGTGAAGCCGCTCTCGGCGATGAGCCTCGTGGCGAAATCGATCCCGCCCGAGATGGAGGTGCGGGCGGCGCGGCGCGTCGGCTTCGCGGCGAGCTCGTCCGCGAACGCGCGCGCCGTGCCCGCGTCCTCGATGATGGTCCAGGGCATGACGACGCGCTGGTCGCCCGCGCCCGCCCATTCGATATAGGTGACCGCCACCCGGCCGAGCGCGCCGCGGCGGACCGCGTCGTGGACGACGGGGGACCGGAAGGCCTCCGTGAAGCCCTCGCGCTGCAGGGCCTGCTCGTCAGGATCCATCGAGAAGGAGATGTCGACCGCGATCACGAGCGCGAGATCGACCTCGACCTCCGCCCGGGCTGGCCCGGCCGCGAGACACGCGAGCGCGAGCGCGGCGGCGAGAAGGGGCGGACGGCGCATGGGCGGACCTCCGGGAGGAGGCCGTCAGTCTGACAGCGCCGCGCCCGGACGCAAGCGGCCGGCCGCTACGCGCCCACCCGGTCGGTCACGATCGCGAGCGCCTGGGCGAAGGCCTCGTCCGGGCCGAGCTCGGTCGTGTCGATGACGATCGCGTCGGGCGCGACCCGGAGCGGCGCGGCCGCTCGGCCGGCGTCGCGGTCGTCGCGCTGGCGCAGGTCCGCCAGCACGGTCTCATAGGCGGGGGCCTCCCCGGCGGCTGCGAGCTCGCGTAGCCGCCGCCGGGCCCGCTCCTCGGGCGAGGCCGTGACGTAGAGCTTCACCTGCGCGTTCGGCGCCACCACCGTGCCGATGTCGCGCCCGTCGAGCACCGCGCCGCCCGGCCGCGAAGCGAAGCGGATCTGGAAGGCGAGAAGCGCGTCCCGGACGCCTGGATGAGCCGACACGACGGAGGCCGCCTCTCCCACCTCGCGGTCGCGCAGCCGTGTCTCGCCGAGATGATCGGGGTCGAGCGCGGCCGCGACCGCGGTCGCCCGGCCCGGATTCTCGAGCGGCTCGCCGCGGTCGAGCATGGCGCGCGCGACCGCCCGGTACAGGAGCCCCGTATCGAGATGGGGCCTTCCGAGATGGGCCGCGAGCCGCCGCGCGAGGGTGCCTTTTCCCGACGCTGCGGGGCCGTCGATCGCGATGATCATGCCGGCGCGCCCGTGAACTCGGCCCCGAGCCGGCGCATGAGGGGCAAGAAGGACGGGAAGCTCGTGGCGATCATGGCGCCGTCGTCGACCGCGACGCCGTCCCGGGACGCGAGGCCCATCACCAAGAACGCCATGGCGATGCGATGGTCGAGATGGGTCGGCACGGTGCCGCCGCCCGCGACCGCCGCGCCCTCGCCGTGCACCACGAGGTCGTCGCCCTCGATCTCGACCCGCACGCCGTTCGCCGCGAGGCCGGCCGCGACCGCCGCGAGGCGGTCGGATTCCTTCACGCGCAGCTCCGCGAGGCCCCGCATCCGGGTCGGCCCCCGGGCGAAGGCGGCCGCGACCGCGAGGATCGGGTATTCGTCGATCATGGACGGGGCGCGGGCGGCCGGCACGTCCACGCCCTCGAGGCGGCTCGCGGTGACCCGCAGGTCCGCGACCTCCTCGCCGCCGAGGTCGCGCCGGTTCTCGCTCGCGATCGCGGCGCCCATCTCGGCGAGCGTCGTGAGGAGCCCCGTGCGCAGCGGGTTCGTCATCACGCCCTCGATCACGACCTCCGAGCCCGGAACGAGGAGCGCCGCGACGAGCGGGAAGGCCGCGGAGGAGGGATCGGCCGGAACGACGATCTCGCGGCCGCGCAGCTCCGGCTGACCGCGGAGCGCGACGCGCCGACCGGAGCCTTCGGGCGAGACCGTCACCTCCGCGCCGAGATAGGCCAGCATGCGCTCCGTGTGGTCGCGGGTCGCCTCGCGCTCGACGACGGTCGTGACGCCGGGCGAGTTGAGCCCGGCGAGCAGCACGGCCGACTTGATCTGGGCGGACGGCGCCGGCGTCTCGTAGGTGACCGGGATCGTCTCGACGGGGCCCCGCAAGGTCAGCGGGACGTGGCCGCCCTCGGCCTCGCTCACGACCGTCGCGCCCATCCGGACGAGCGGGTCGAGGATGCGCCGCATCGGCCGGCGCCGCAGCGAGGCGTCGCCGTCGAAGGTCGCAGTGACGGGATGCGAGCCCGCGACCCCCATCATGAGCCGCGAGCCCGTGCCGGCATTGCCGAAATCGAGGACGCCCTCGGGTTCCGCGAGCCCGCCGATGCCGGCACCCACGACGCGCCAGCCCCCGGGACCCGTCTGCCGGATATCGGCCCCGAAGGCGCGGGCGGCCGCGATCGTGCGCAGCACGTCGTCGCCCTCTAGGAGGTTTTCGATGCGGGTCTCGCCGATGGCCAGGAGGCCGAGGATCACGGCCCGGTGCGAGATCGACTTGTCGCCGGGCACCGCGACCCGACCGCGGAGGGCGCGGGAGGGACGGGCGGCGAGCGGGTGGGGAGCGGGATGCGGGGACGGTGCGGCCGCGGCTTTCGGCATGGCGGCGGGGTCGTTACCATGGGGGGCCGGGTCCGTCATCCGGGCTTGGCTCGGGACCGCGCGGTCGGGTCGCGCGGCGCCGGGCGGAGGCCGGAGGGCGCGCGGCCTTGATCCGCCGCGCCCGTCCTCCCAATTGTTGACTCAGGCCTGGCCCGGGCCTAACCGGGCCGCCTCCCAAATCCCCGGAAGTTTTCACGTGGCTAGACCAGAGCTCGGCACCAAGCGCGTTTGTCCGACGACGGGCCGCAAATTCTACGACCTGAACCGCGACCCGATCATCTCGCCCTATACCGGCGAAGCCTTGCCGCGCTCCATCCTCGAGCCGCCCGTGCGGGGCGCGCCCGCGCGTCCGGCCCCGCAGGACGACGAGGAGGATACGGAGGTCGTGGCCGGCGGGCCGGAGGTCGTGTCGCTCGAGGAGGTCGAGGTCGCCGAGGAGGAGGCCGCGGCCGACGTCGCGGTGGACGACGTCGCGATCGAGGACCCGGGCACGACCGACGACACCTTCCTCGAGGAGGAGGAAGAGGGCGAGGGCGACGTCTCCGACCTGATCGACGGCGATCTCGAGGAAGACGAGGAGACCTGACCGGCTTCGGGACGACGGCGCGGATGGGCGTGACGCGGGAGAGCGCGCCTTGAACATCCTCTCCATCCAGAGCCACGTCGCCTACGGGCATGTCGGCAACGCCTCGGCGACCTTCCCGATGCAGCGGCTCGGCCACGAGGTCTGGCCGATCCACACCGTCCAGTTCTCGAACCACACCGGGTACGGCTCCTGGACGGGCCGTGTCTTCGACGGGCAGGCGGTCGAGGAGCTCGTCGAGGGTATCGCGGCCCGGGGCGTGCTGCCCGCCTGCGACGGCGTCCTGTCGGGCTATATGGGCTCGGCCGATATCGGCCAGGCGATCCTCGGCACGGTCGCGCGGGTGCGCGAGGCGAACCCCGCCGCGCTCTATTGCTGCGACCCGGTGATCGGCGACGTCGGCCGGGGCGTCTTCGTCCGGCCGGGCATCCCCGAATTCATGCACGACGGCGCGGTGCCGGCGGCCGATCTCGTGACCCCGAACCAGTTCGAGCTCGACCTCCTGGCGGGCCGCACCACGGCGACGCTCGCGGACGCGAAGGCCGCGCTCGCGGCCGTGCAGGGGCTCGGCCCCCGGGTCGTGCTCGTGACCTCGCTCCAGACGGAGGACACGCCGGCGGACGCGATCGACCTCGCGGCGGGCGAGGCGGGCGAGGTCTGGCGCGTCCGCACCCCGCGGCTCGGCGTCTCGGTCAACGGCGCGGGCGACGCGATCGCGGCGCTCTTCTTCGTCCATTACCTCGCGACGCGCTCGGCCGCCGAGGCGCTCGGCCGCGCCGCGAGCTCCGTCTTCGGCCTCCTCAAGCGGACCGAGGAGGCGGGCTCGCGCGAGATCCTGCTCGTCGCCGCGCAGGACGAGTTCGTCCAGCCGACCCGCGTCTTCCGGCCCGAGCCCGTCTGACGCCGCACGCGCCGGGCTCCGTCCCGTCCCGGAGCGTTGACAAGCCCCTGGCGCCGCTCGACACTCCCGCCCGTTCCGAGGGGGGCCCCGCGCGGGGGCTGAGATACGGGCCGATCGCCCCGTGACCCATGAACCTGATCCGGGTCATGCCGGCGGAGGGAAGGAACGGGGCCGCGCCCGCGAGAACCCGTCTCCTCCCGTCCGACCGGCGCACAGGAGGAGAGGCGCCCATGACCGTCCATGTCGACCCCACGGCGAGCAGGCTCGCGCCCGGCACCCCCGAGAGCGTGACGACAGGCCCCATCCAGGGCAGCGCCAAGGTCTATGCGGCGCCGGCCGGCCACCCGGACATCCGCGTCCCCTTCCGCGAGATCCGCCTCACGGACCCGGCCGAGCCCGCGATCCGGGTCTACGACCCGTCCGGCCCCTATACGGAGACGGACGCGCCCATCGACCTCGCGCGCGGCCTGCCGTCGGTCCGCGAGGGCTGGATCGCGGCGCGCGGCTTCGAGGCGATCGTGCCCCGCGCGGTCAGGCCGGAGGATAACGGCAATGTCGCGCCCGACCGCCTCGTCGCGCCCTGCCCGGCCGAGCGCGTCGTGCGCCGCGGCCGCCCGGGCCAGCCCGTCACGCAATACGAGTTCGCCCGCGCCGGGATCGTCACGCCCGAGATGCGCTTCGTCGCCCATCGCGAGAACCTCGCCCGCGAGGCGGCCTTGGAGCGGGCCGAGGCCGCGCTCGCCGACGGCGAGAGCTTCGGGGCCGCGATCCCGCCCCACATCACGCCCGACTTCGTGCGCGACGAGGTGGCGCGCGGCCGCGCCATCATCCCGGCGAACATCAACCATGGCGAGCTCGAGCCGATGGCGATCGGCCGCAACTTCCGGGTGAAGATCAACGCCAAGATCGGCAACTCGGCCGTCACCTCCTCGGTCGCCGAGGAGGTCGAGAAGATGGTCTGGTCGATCCGCTGGGGCGCGGACACGGTCATGGACCTCTCGACCGGCCGCAATATTCACAACATCCGCGGCTGGATCCTGCGCAACTCCCCCGTCCCGATCGGCACCGTGCCGATCTACCAGGCGCTCGAGATGGTCGACGGCGATCCGCTGAAGCTCGACTGGGAGGTCTTCAAGGACACGCTCATCGAGCAGGCCGAGCAGGGCGTCGATTACTTCACGATCCACGCGGGCGTGCGCCTCGCCCACGTGCCGCTGACCGCGCGGCGCGTCACCGGCATCGTGTCGCGCGGCGGCTCGATCATGGCGCGCTGGTGCCTCGCCGGGCACCGCGAGAGCTTCCTCTACGAGCGCTTCGACGAGATCTGCGACATCATGCGGGCGTATGACGTCTCGTTCTCGCTCGGCGACGGGCTCCGCCCGGGCTCCATCGCGGACGCGAACGACGCCGCGCAATTCGCCGAGCTCGAGACCTTGGGCGAGCTCACGAAGATCGCCTGGGACAAGGGCTGCCAGGTGATGATCGAGGGCCCCGGCCACGTGCCGATGCACAAGATCAAGGTCAACATGGAGAAGCAGCTCCGCGAATGCGGCGAGGCGCCCTTCTACACGCTGGGGCCGCTCACGACCGACATCGCGCCGGGCTACGACCACATCACCTCCGCGATCGGCGCCGCGCAGATCGGCTGGTACGGGACCGCGATGCTCTGCTACGTCACGCCCAAGGAGCATCTCGGGCTGCCGAACCGCGACGACGTGAAGGCCGGCGTTATTACGTATCGGATTGCCGCCCATGCCGCCGACCTTGCCAAGGGCCATCCATCGGCCAAGCTGCGCG
>JAFAPJ010000535.1 GCA_019247255.1 Methylobacteriaceae bacterium
AGCCGACGGACACGACCGTCGTCCGCGAGCGGAGCGTCGAGCCGGACGTCGTCGTGAAGAAGCGCGTCGAGACGACGGGCAGCGTCGGCTGCGAGACGAAATCCGTCACGAAGACGAACGAGGACGGCGACTCCGTCCGCAAGACCAAGACGGATTGCTGAGCCTTTCCGGCTGAGCTCCATCGCTCCTCCCGCCCCGGCGGGAGGAGCGACCGCCCGCGATCGGCGCGGCGTCGAGGCGTCGCCTTCGCCCTTGCCTCCGGGCCGACCTGCCAGCACAAGCCTGGCGCATGCTTCACATCTCCGAGCTGACCTATCGCATCGGCGACCGGCTCATCCTTGACCGAGCCTCGGCGGCGCTGCCCGCGCGCGCGCGGGTTGGGCTCGTCGGCCGCAACGGCGCCGGCAAGACGACGCTCTTCCGCATCGTGCAGGGCGAGATCGCGTCAGAGGGCGGCGAGGTCTCGTTGCCGCGCGGCACGCGGATCGGCGCCGTCGCGCAGGAAGCGCCGGGCGGGCCGGAGACGCTGCTCGAAGTGGTGCTCTCGGCCGACAAGGAGCGGGCGTCGCTGATGGCCGAGGCCGAGTGGGCGGACGGGCTCCGCCGCGCGGAGATCGAGACGCGGCTCGTCGACATCGACGCCCATTCGGCGCCGGCCCGCGCTGCCGCGATCCTGCACGGGCTCGGCTTCGACACAGCCGCCCAGAACCGGCCGTGCTCGGACTTCTCCGGCGGCTGGCGCATGCGCGTCGCGCTCGCGGCCGTGCTCTTCACCGAGCCCGACCTGCTGCTGCTCGACGAGCCGACGAACTACCTCGACCTCGAGGGTACGCTCTGGCTCTACGATTACCTTGCCCGCTACCCGCACACGATCGTGGTGATCTCCCACGACCGCGATCTCCTCGACACCTGCGTCGACCACATCCTCCACCTCGACCGGGGAAGGATGACGCTCTGGCGCGGCAACTACACGTCCTTCGCCAAGCAATATGCCGAGAAGCGCCGGCTGGAGGCGAAGTTCGCCGCCAAGCAGGAGGCGGAGCGCCGCCACATTCAGTCCTTCGTGGACCGTTTCCGCGCCAAGGCCTCCAAGGCGCGCCAGGCGCAGTCCCGCCTGAAGCGTCTCGAGAAGATGGAGGCGGTGGCCCCCATCGTCGAGGAGGAGGTCGCGCCCTTCCGCCTGCCGAGCCCCCCGCGCGCGCTCGCCCCTCCTCTCCTCGCGCTCGAAGGCGTGTCGGCCGGCTACGGCGACCGGACGATCCTGTCCCGCCTCAACCTCACGATCCTGCCCGACGACCGGATCGCGCTCCTCGGCCAGAACGGCCGGGGCAAGTCGACCTTCTGCAAGCTGGTCGGCGGACGCCTCGCCCCCCTCGCCGGGACGGTGAAGCGGCCCGGCAAGATGGAGGTCGCCTATTTCGCCCAGCATCAGCTCGACGAGCTGAGCCCGGCCGAGAGCGCCGTCGTTCACGTGGCGGCCCGGATGCCGGGCGAGCCGACGGCGCGCATCCGCTCTCGCGCCGCCCAGCTCGGCTTCGGCGCCGCGAAGGCCGATACGCCCGTCTCGCAGCTGTCCGGCGGCGAGAAGGCCAGGCTCCTTATGGGGCTCGCGGCCTTCGCGGCCCCGCACCTCCTCATCCTCGACGAGCCGACGAACCACCTCGACATCGATTCCCGCACGGCGCTGATGGAGGCGATCAACGACTACGAGGGCGCCGTCATCCTGGTCAGCCACGACCGCTTCCTGCTGGAAGCCTGCGCGGATCGGCTCTGGCTCGTCGGCGGCGGGACGGTGCGCCCCTTCGAGGGCGACATGGACGATTACCGCCGCTTCGTCCTCTCGGGCGAGGACGCGCCGCCTCCGTCGCGCGAGGCCGAGGAGCCCGCCTTCCAGCGCCCGCCCGACCGGACGGAGGAGCGACGGGCGGCGGCCGACCGGCGGGCCGCCGCCGCGCCGCTCCGCAAGCGACTTCACGCCCTCGAGATCCGCATGGACAAGCTCGGGACCGCGATCGGCAAGATCGACGCGGCGCTCGCGGGCGGTCGCGCCTATGCCGAGAACCCGGCGAAGGCGAACGAGCTCGCCAGGATGCGGGCGGACGCTGCCGCCGCGCTCGCCGGGGCCGAGGAGGATTGGCTTGCGCTCTCGGGCGAGCTCGAAGCCCTGAGCGCCGCCTGAGCCGCACGATGCGCCGCTTGCGGTCGCGTGACGCGCTCGCCACCTCTGCGACGAGCCCGGCCGCAGGTGCTACGAGACCGGCCGGTGCGTCTCGCGGCCAAGCCTGACTGGCTTGCCAAATTCGATCGGAGCCTCATCGCGTGCTCGTCAATGCCGCTATCGTGGTCGGGACCGTGGTCGCCATGGAGGCGATCGCCGCGCTCGTTCACCGCTACGTCATGCACGGGCCGGGCTGGGGCTGGCATCGCTCCCATCACGAGCCGCACGACCACCTCCTCGAGCGCAACGACCTCTACGCGCTCGTGTTCGCCGCGCTCGCCTGCGGGCTCTTCGTCGTCGGGAGCTTCGGCCCGCTCTACTGGGTCGCGATCGGTCTCACGCTCTACGGCTTTCTCTACTTCGTGGTGCATGACGGCATGGTGCATCGGCGCTGGCCTTTCCGCTACGTCCCGCGGCGGGGCTACCTGAAGCGGCTCGTCCAGGCGCACCGGCTTCATCACGCGGTCGAGGGCCGGGACGGCTGCGTGTCGTTCGGGTTCCTCTACGCGCCGCCGGTCGCCAAGCTGCGGTCGAAGCTCCGCGGCCGCCCGGGCCTCAACCTGCGCGCGTCCCCCGAGGACCACGCGGCGTGAGCGCGGCCCGCCTCGGGGTGGCGCCCCACCGGCAGGCCGCGATCGGGCTCGCGCTCGCGGCCCTGGTCATCGCGGCCTGGCTCGCGCTGCACATCTACGGCGTGTTCCTGCACCGCCTGACCCCCGCGGGCCTCGCGGTGGCGCCGCTCCTCGTCGCGCTGCAATGCTGGCTGAATGTCGGCCTGTTCATCGTGGCGCACGATTGCATGCACGGCTCGCTCGCGCCCTTCAGGCCCGGCGTGAACCGCGCGGTCGGCCGGCTCTGCCTCCTCCTCTACGCCGGCTTCTCCTACGATCGGCTTATCGGTAAGCATTTCGAGCATCACCGTTACTCGGGCACGGCCGGCGACCCGGACTTTCACGATGGCGAGCCGACCCGCTTCTGGCCCTGGTTCCTCGTCTTCTTCACCCGCTATTTCGGCTGGCGCGAGCTCGTCGTCCTCTCGCTTTTCAGCACTGTCTATCTGCACGTGCTCGGGGTCGCATTGCCGAACCTGCTGCTGTTCTGGGCGCTGCCCGCGATCCTCTCAGCCGTGCAGCTGTTCTATTTCGGGACCTATCTCCCGCACCGGCATGAGGACGCGGCTTTCGCGGACCGGCATAACGCGCGCAGCAACGACTATCCGTGGCTCCTCT
>JAFAPJ010000616.1 GCA_019247255.1 Methylobacteriaceae bacterium
GTCAACTCGGAAGTCTCCGCGCGAACCCTTGACCAACAGTTAGTCTCAGCTTACCGTAAGCTATGGCTAACGGATTTGCTCTGGCGATCGACGCGCTCGCTGACCCGACCCGGCGGGCGGTATTCGAGCGGGTCGCCATTCGGCCGGCGCCTGTCGGCGAGATCGCGGCAGGGCTCCCGGTCTCGCGCCCGGCCGTCTCCCAACATCTGAAGGTTCTCAAGGAGGCCGGTCTCGTCCGCGAGCGCCAGGAGGGCACGCGGCGGATCTACCGGATCGACCCGCGAGGGCTCGCGGCGCTCCGCAAGTGGCTGGACGGGTTCTGGGCCGGCGCGCTCGCCGAGTTCAAGACCTTCGCCGACGGCGCATCCGAGGAGCAACCATGAGCATCGCGCCCATCGTTCAGACCGTCTTGGTCAGGCTGCCGACGGAGCGCGCCTTCGAGGTCTTCGTCGGCCGCATGGGCGATTGGTGGGCGAAGGGCAAGACGATCGGGAAGAACCCCCATCGGGCGATCGTGCTCGAGCCCTATCCAGGTGGCCGCTGGTACGAGGAGGACGCCGCCGGCACGCAATGCGAGTGGGGGCGCGTTCTCGCCTGGGAACCGCCGCACCGGCTCCTTCTCGCCTGGCACCTGGATGCGAGCTTCACGCATGACCCGGGCTGCGAGACCGAGGTGCTGATCACGTTCACGCCGGAGGCATCCGGCACGCGCGTCACGCTGGAGCATCGTCACCTAGAGCGCTTCGGGCCGAGCGCCGAGCGCGTTGCCGCGGCCCTCGCGGGCGGCTGGCCGACGCGGCTGCAGGATTTCGTCGCCTTCACCGATGGGGAGAGCACGCCATGACCAGCTTCGTCCTGCACGGCATCCCGGGCAGCCCCTATGTCCGGGCCGTCCTCCTGGCGCTGGAGGAGAAGGGAGCCGGCTGGCGCTTCGCGGCCATCCCGATGGGCGCGCATCGCCGCGAGGAGTACCGCGCCGTCCACCCAATGCAGAAGATCCCGACCCTCGATCACGGCGATTTCCGGCTCTACGAGACCCACGCGATCCTGCGTTACGTCGAGCGGGTCGCGCCGGGTCCGAGCCTCGTGCCGGACGATCCGCGCGGCGCCGCGCGGATGGACCAGCTGATCAGCTTCACGAACGACTACGTCGTCCGGCAGGTCAGCTCCGTCCTGAGCTACAACCGTCGCATCGTCCCGCTGCTCGGGCTGACCCCCGACGAGCAGGCCGTCGCGGACGCGATCGCCCCCGCGCGTCGCGTCATCGCCGAACTCGCGCGCCTTCTCGGCGAACAGCGCCATTTCGCGGGGGACGCGCTCTCGCTCGGCGATCTGATGGTGGCGCCGCACCTCTCGTTCCTGCCCGATTATGCGGAGGGCGGGATCTCCTCGCCGCGCACCCGACCCTCTCGGCCTGGCTCGCCCGGATGGAGCAGCGGCCCAGCATGAAGGCGACGACCTGGGAGGCGCTCATCGCGCTCACGGGCGTGAACACGAAGGGCCCGGTCGCGTCGGCGGCCTAGAAGTGCCCGTAGGAGCCCGGCGGTCCGGCGCGGCGCCCGTCGCGCCAGAGGTCGAGGGTGCTGCCGGGTTCGCCGACGACCCCGATCACCGTCAGCGGCAGCCCGATCTCCCGGGCCGCCGCCTGCAGCCGCTCCATGCCCTCGTGGTCCGCCGTGAGCAGGAGCTCGTAATCGTCGCCGCCCGCGACGAGCCGGTCGAACAGGGTCGGATCGGCGTCGAGGGCGGCGCGGGCGGGCCCGGAGAGCGGAACGCGGTCGAGGTCGATCGAGCCGCCGACGCCTGCCGCGCGCAGCATCTTGGCGAGGTCGCCCGTGAGGCCGTCCGACACGTCCATGGCGGCGTGCGCCCAGTCGCGCAGAGCCGACGCGAAGCCGAGCCGCGGGCGCGGGTGCCGGTAGCGATCGACGAGGCGGTCCGCGTCCTCCCGGCCGATCGCGGCCGCCCAGTCCGGCGCGGGTGAGGCGGAAAGCGCGAGCCCGAGATGGGCGTTGCCGATCGTCCCCGTCACCGCCACGAGGTCGCCCGCGCGGGCGCCGGTGCGCCGGACCATGCGCCCCTCCGGCACGCTGCCGAGCGCCGTGATCGCGAGCGTGAGCGGACCGGCCGCCCGCACCGTGTCGCCGCCGAGGAGCGGGCAGCCGTGCAGGTCGGCGAGCGCACCGAGCCCTTCGGCGAAGGCGGCGAGCCACTCCTC
>JAFAPJ010000426.1 GCA_019247255.1 Methylobacteriaceae bacterium
CCGCCTCGCCGGCCCGCACTGCGAAGGCCGAGCCGAAACCGGCTCCGACTTCGGCCACCGCGCGGCCGGTCCAGGCGACCGCCCAGACGCAGCCTGCCGCGCCGCCCGCGGGCGTCGCGCCGCAGGCCGTCGCCGGGCGCGGCGACCAGGACGACCATATCGACGTGTTCGGCATCCAGATGCCGACCATCGGCGCCGCGGCCCGCAAGGTCCGGGAAGGGGCGGAAGCTCTCGGCTCGGCGGTCGCAACCTTCCCCGAGCGGCTCTGAGCGGCCGACGACGGGTCGGCGCCGGGTGGCGGCGGCCGAGCCCCGATCGTGCCGCAATCCGTCCCTACCGACCGGGATAGCCGACCCGTCCCCAAATGGCTTAAAAGCCACACGATCCGGCTCGAAGCCGGAGCGCGGGCGGGCGATCGTGGCCGGGGCGCCGATCTGATCGGCGAACCGGGTTGAGGATGGTTTGAGCATTGACTGAGCACGTCGCGACGGCGAGCCCCACCCGGCCTCGCCTTCTTCCGCTGCCTTCGATGGGAGCTCTCGCGCGCGTCGGCGGCCGGCGCTCCTTGGCCGAGCGTCGCGCCGGCGCCGTGCAGCTGCCCGGCGGTCGCACGATCGACGGCGAGGCGCGGATCTGGAACCTGCCGCTCGCCGGCTCGGGCGGGCTGATCCTGAGCTTTCTCCTGTTCGTGCTGCTGCCGACGGTCGGGGCGGGCTGGTACTACGGCTTCTACGCTTCGCGGATGTTCGTCTCCGAGGCGAAGTTCGCCGTGCGCGGCTCGGTCGAGAAGCTGCCGTCCACCTCGTCGAATTCCATCATGATGATGGGGTCGGTCGCGACCGTGAACAGCAACCAGGACGCCTATATCGTGTCGAGCTACATCCAGAGCCCGGCGATCCTGACGAAGCTCTCGGAGAGCATGGACCTGCGCCGCCTCTACGCGCGCGACGAGATCGACTTCCTGGCGCGGCTCGACGCGAAGGCTCCGATGGAGCGGCTGCGAAAATACTGGAACAAGATGGTGATCCCCTCGGTCGACACGCTGTCCGGCGTCGTCACGCTCGAGGTGAAGTCCTTCTCGCCCGACGAATCGCTCAGCCTCGCCCGCGCCATCCTGAAGGAGAGCGAGGGGCTCGTGAACGAGATCTCGCTGCGCAAGCGCAACGACACCGTGCGCTTCGCGGCCGAGGAGGTCGCGAAGGCGGAGGACCGGCTGAGGGCGGCCCGCCTCGCGATCCAGACCTTCCGCAACGAGGCCGGCGTGCTCGATCCCTTGAAGCAGGCCGAAGGGACGCTGCGGCTCCTGCTCGTCCTCCGGGCGCAGAAGATCGACCTCGAGAACGAGGTCGCGACCGCGCGCCGGACGCTTGCGGAGGACGCGCCCTCCGTCCAGACGCTTACGACGCGGCTGCGCTCGCTCAACGAGCAGATCGCGCAATACGACAGCCAGCTGACGAGCCAGGCGGGAGGCGACAAGACGGCCTCGCGCATCCTCGCGCGCTACGAATCCCTCGAGCTCGAGCGCGAGTTCTCCGAGAAGTTCTACGTCTTCGCTCAGGCCGCCTACGAACGGGCCAGGGTCGAGGCCGACCGGCAGCAGCTCTATCTCGTCACCTTCGTGCCGCCCGCGCTCGCCGAGCGCTCGCTCTATCCCAAGCGCGTCGGCGACACGCTCGTGGTGTTCGCGACCGCCGCCGCGATCTGGGCCGTGCTGGCGCTTCTCGTCGCCGCCGTCCGCGACCACGACGTGTAGGCGCGAGGCCGGCCACGCCGGCGAGGGCGGTCCGAGCGCCGAAGACCCCGCGGCCGCGTTGACGGCGGTCGCGACTTCCCGATACAGCCCGCGCCCTGCGGCGCCCGCGGGCGCCCTCGGCCGGGGCGGTCCGCGACTCCGTCCGGCCCGAGGAGTACGAGGCGGATGGAAGGGCGGAAGCTGAAGCGGATCGGACCTCGCCTGCCCGGCGAGAGCGATCCCCCTGCGACCCGCAAGCGGCACCGATCCCGTCTCGCCAGCGAACCGACGTCACGGCGGCTCAAGCTCTCCGACCGTTGGGAGCCGGGCTTCCTGCGCCTTCCGCCCGGCTTCCACCCGAGACGCGCGCTCAGCTACGTCGTGGATGGGCTCGGCATCTATTTCGACGCGACCGCCCCGAGCGAGCTCGAGATCCTGCTTGAGGAAGGCGGCTGGCAGACGGCCGAGCTGACCGCGCGGGCCGAGCGCGGGCTCGCTGAGCTGCGGCGCCGTCGGCTGTCGCTCGACAACGACCCGCGCCGCCTCCCGCTCGACGAGGCTCTCGCCCGCGCCGGCCTGCCGGATCGCGGCCGGCGCGTGATCGTGGTCGACCATCCGGCCGGCGACCGCATGACGGGCTTCGGCCTCGCGGGCCCGGCCCGCTTCGCCGCCATGCTCGAGGCCGCCCTCGCCGAGAATCCGGACGCCGACGTCTCGGTCGTCATGGACCCGGCCTCCCCGCTGACGCGCCGCCAAGGCTTCCTGGCCGATCGGATCGCCGGGACGCGGGCGCGGCTCGTGCGTGACCCCGTTGAGGCCTGGTCGCTCGCGGAGGGGGCGGACCGCCTCTACGTCGTGACGAGCCATGTCGGGTTCGAGGCGGCCGCGCTCGGACGCAGCGTCACGACCTTCGGCATGCCCTTCTACGCCGGCTGGGGCTTCACGGACGACCGGCTCACCTGCGCGCGCCGCAGCCGGACACTCGCGGCCAGCGAGGTCTTCGCGGCCGCCTACCTCGTCTACTCGCGCTATTTCGAGCCCTATGACGGCCGCGCCTGCCCGTTCGAGGAGGCGCTCGAGATCCTCGACCTCGTGGCGCAGCGCGATCGCGAGAACGCCGCGCCGACGCTCTGCCTCGGCTTCTCGCCCTGGAAGCGGCGCTGGGTCGACCAGACGCTCGGCAGCTCGGGAAACCGGCCGAAGGTGTCGCAGACCACGCGCGTCGCCCCGAGCGACGTCGCGGGCGCGAGCCGGGTCGTGGCCTGGGCGAGCCGGCTCCCGGCCGGCACCCGGGAGGCCTGCGCCGCCGGCGCGATCCCGCTCTTGCGCATGGAGGACGGGTTCCTGCGCTCCGTCGGGCTCGGCGTCGGGCTGCGGCCAGGCGCCTCCTACGTTCTCGACCGGACGGGCGTTTATTACGACGCGACCGCGCCGTGCGACCTCGAGACCCTGCTCGAGGCCGGCGGGTTCGCCCCGGCGCTCCTCGCCCGCGCGGCGCGCCTCAGGGCCGCGATCGTGGCGGCCCGGGTCAGCAAGTACAATGTCGGCGGGTCGCGTCTTCCGCCGCTGCCGACCGGGCGCCCGGTGGTGCTGGTCGCCGGGCAGGTCGAGAACGACGCCTCCATCCTGCTCGGGGCCGTCGATCTCGGCGGCAATCTCGGGCTGCTCCGGCGGGTTCGCGCGGCCAATCCGGACGCGACGATCGCCTACAAGCCGCATCCGGACGTGGAGGCGGGCTTGAGGCCCGGACACATTCCGGAAGCGGAGCTCGGCCGGCTCGCGGACGTCGTCCTGCGCGACGTCGCGGCGCCGGACGCGATCGAGGCCGCGGACCGGGTCGAGGTCGCGACCTCGCTCCTCGGCTTCGAGGCGCTCATGCGCGGCAAGCCCGTCGTGACGCACGGACTGCCCTTCTATGCGGGCTGGGGCTTGACGGAGAGCCCCGCCTGCCCGCGCCGGACCCGCCGGCTCACGCTCGACGAGCTCGTGGCGGGCGCCCTCATCCTGTACCCGCGCTACCTCGACCCGCGCTCGGGGCTGCCCTGCGCCCCGGAGGTCCTGGTGCGCCGGCTCGGCGAAGGCGACCCGACGCTGACCCGGCGGGAGCGCACGGCGGAAGCCTTCCTCAAGGAGGCCTGGTCCCTTACCTGGCGGCACATCCTGCGCCGCTCGACATGAGAACCCGCTTCAGGCGAGCTCCGGGACGTTGAAGGCCCGGCGCTGCTCCGCCCGGCGCTCGGCCCGGCGGCTCTCGACCGTCACGCGCCGGTCCTCAAGGTCGAGCCAGGCGTCATGCGCGATGAGCCGCCGCGCGGTCTCGGACACGGCGGCCGCGAGACCCTCCCACTCGTAATAGACCCCGCGGATCTGGATGTGGTTCACGAGCGCCTTGACGAAGGCCTCCCAGAGCTCCGGATCCGGCCTGGGAGCCTCGGTCCAGAACCGGTCGAGCTGACCCTGGTAGGTCAGGCCCGGGATGTCGTAGACGGCGGCCCCGAGCGTCATGGTGGGCAGCCCGGCGCGCAACGACCAGATGCCGACGGTCGAGTTCACGGTGACGACGCCCTGCGAGCCCTCGAGGAGCAGCGCGAGCGACCCGCCGTCCAGGAAGTCCACGCGCTCGACCACGCCCCAGCGCTCGGCCGACCGGCGCACGATCCGCCGCCAGTTCCGGATGCCGGGATCGAGCGGATGAATCTTGATGAGAAGCCGAGCGTCCGTCGGCGCGTGGTCCGCGAAGGAGCGGATCACCGTGTGGATCGGCGTCTTCATGTCCGGGAAGGGCGAATAGGCCCGGAGCTGGAAGTCGTTCTCCATTTGCAGGGGCAGCACGTAATACGGGCGGCCCGAGGCCCTGACCTCGGCGATCAGCTCGTCGGCCTTGCGGCCGTTGCGCCGCGCGCGGAGGAAGTGGAGCCCCGTCCCGAGATAGACGAGGCCCGGGTGATGCACCTGGTGCGACTTGTAGCCCGGATGCATGAACCAGAAGAACGAGCTCGACAGGTGGTAGGCGATGTCCCAGATCGCCTGTCGCCGGAAGTTGTCCGCGAAGCGCGGCTCGAGCTGCGGCTCCGGCGCCTTCGCGGCGAGGTCGAGGATCGCCTCGGGGTCGCGCGGGAAACGGCTGTCGCCCGACATCCCGTCGCGCTCGAGCGTGATCCAGTCCGGCCGCAGGTAGCCGAAATCCGTGACGGTGACGTTGGCGCCCCGAGCCTTGGCGGCCGCGATCGCCACCTTGTGGTAGAAGCGCTGCTCGCCGAGCAGGACGAGATCCGTCACGCGCTCGCGGTCGATGAGGTCGGCCACGAAGGCCGGCCAGCCCTCGCGCGTGCCGCGGTAGTTGATCGCGCCCGCGCGTCGCCAGAACAGCCGGTCGCCGAAGCAGAGATTGACCCGCAGGCAGCGATGGCCCTGCCGCTCGAGCGCATCCGCCACCATCGCGAAATAGGGCGTGATCGGGCCCTGCAGGAACAGGAAGACCTGCTGGGCCCAGCCGGGCGGTTTGGCGTCAGCTCGCAACGTCGACATCCCCCTGCGCCGCCGGTCGGCTCGTTGCCCGGGCGGCCTGATCTCGCGTCAGGCTCGTCCTCCTGGGAGGCGCTCACGGCTTTCCTATGGCCGAAAGGATGAGGCGAGGACAAGAGTTGCGAGGGAGACGGGGCCGTCGCGACGGCCGGGCGTTGTCCGGACGGCACAGCCCCGGCCGGGTCAGAGCGCGTCCTTCACGACGACGGCGACCCAGCGCAGGGCGGCGAACAGCGCAGCGATCCCGGAGGCGAGCGCCGCCCGTTCGTTCAGGATCTGGGTGCGGTTGAGCGCGACCACCATCCGGTTGAGATCGGCCGCGTCGATCTCCTCGTGGTAGCTGACGCGGCGGATGCGCCGGCCGCTGGCCTGGAACCAGAGCCACGCGGCCGCGAAGGCCGAGACCAGCGTGAGAAGGTCGAGCGCGAGCGTCACCGCCTGCATGGGCCTCAGCCGGGCTGCTCGGCCGAGAGGCCCGGCGCGGCCGCCCCCGTGCGCCGTGTCTTCCAGAGGCTGTAGGCGACGCCCGCGGCCAGGATGCCGAGCGTGATGGCGAGGGAGAGCACCGGCGGGAACTTCTCGAGCCCGAGGAGGTCGGCCACGAAGATCTTCGACCCGATGAACACGAGCAGCACGGCAAGCGCCTGCTTGAGGTAGGCGAAGCGGTGCAGCACTGCCGCGATGGCGAAGTAGAGCGCGCGCAGCCCGAGGATGGCGAAGATGTTGGACGTGTACACGACGTAGGGGTCCGTCGTGATCGCGAAGATCGCCGGGACGGAATCGACCGCGAAGATCACGTCCGCCACTTCGATCAGCACGAGCGC
>JAFAPJ010000441.1 GCA_019247255.1 Methylobacteriaceae bacterium
GCCCCGAGGATCTCGACCGCCTAGTTCGTGCGGTCGAGCGGATGGCGGTCAGTTCAGGCTGACGGTGTGCAGGTCGTGCGCCCAGGCGTTTGCCAGCGCGGCATCGCGCGAATCCGTGAGCATGATCGGCGTTCCGCTCGCGGACAGGAGCGCGAAGAGCGCAAGGCCGGGCGCGAGCTCGGGCGCCTGCGGGAAAAGGCGGCGCACCTCGTCCGAGCTCATCGGCTTCACGTAGGCGATCTCGCCTTCGCCGAGGGCGGCGAGAGCGCCGGGATCCAGGGTGCCGGCGCTGGGCCGGCCGTTCACGTCAGACATGAAGCCCTCCTTTCGAGCGGCTAGGAGTTACTCGCGCGACCCGATTTCGATCCGTCGGGCGGTCCGCGTCGGATTGGGCCGGGCAATCTCGATGGACAGAAGCCCGTTCGCGAGCTCGGCGCTCAGCACCTCCATTCCGTCCGCGAGGAGGAACGTGCGCTGAAACTGCCGTGCTGCGATGCCACGATGCAGGAACATGCGGGCGGCCTCGTCCGTCTGCCGGCCTCGGACCACGAGCTGGTTCTCCTCGTGGGTCACGTCGAGCTGATCGGGCGTGAAGCCGGCGACCGCCAGCATGATCCGCAGCCTCTCGGGACCGTCGGCCGAGCGGGGCAGCTTCTCGATATTATAGGGCGGGTAGCCGTCACCGGCCGCTTTCGACACACGGTCGAGCGCCTGCTCGATGGCGTCGAAGCCGAGAAGAAAGGGATGCCCGAAGGGCGACTGACGCGACGACATTCTCCGAAGCCCATCCGGCACTTCGCGGCGAAGGGCCCGCAGCGGCGCCCTTCCCCGACATCCTGCGATATGGCGAGCAGGAGCGACCCGATCAAGTGGCCGCGCTTCCCTCCGGGACCGGGGCTTTCGCCTCGCTTCCGGCTACCTGGCGGTTCGCGACCGGGAGCGGGAAGCGGATCAGGAACGTGGCGGAGCCGGGCGGCGGCTCCTCCAGGGTGCCGCCGATCTGCTGGACGAGCTTGCGCACGATCGTGAGCCCGAGCCGCTGGCGCGCGGCGGGGTCCGGCGTGATGCCGATCCCGTCATCCGTGATCCGCAGCGTACCGAAGGGCTCGTCGTGGCGCACCTCGACCTGGATCCGGCCGGAGCGCCCGCCCGGGAAGGCGTGCCGGAAGGCGTTCGTCAGGATCTCGACCGCGATGAAGGCGAGCGGGACGGCCGTGTCGAGGGGGATGCGCATGGAATGCGCGTCGAGGATGGATTCGATGCTGCGCTCGTCGGCCGCGAACCCGTCGGACAGCTCGCGCAGCAGCTCCTCGAGGTAGTCCTTCAGGTCGATCGAGGCGAGGTCGGGCGAATTGTAGAGAAGCGTATGCACGCGCGCCATCGCGCCGATCCGCCGAACCGCGCCTTCGAACGGTTCCCTCTGCTCGGGCTTTAGATCGCGCGCGCCGAGCCTCAGCAGGCTCTGGATAATCTGCAGGTTGTTCTTCACGCGGTGATAGATCTCGCGCAGCAGCACCTCGCGTTCCGACGCCGCCTTGCGCTGCTCGCCGAGCGCCTCCTGGGTCGTTGCGAGGAGGCGGGCGTCGAGCTCGCCGAGCGCCCGCGAGGCCCGCAGGCGCTCGTCGGACACGCGCCGCTCGGTGACCGTATAGGCCACGAACATGATGAGGATCCCGGCGAGGATCAGGCTCAACGTGCCGGCCGCGATCGTCGCCCAGACGGAGCGGGTCGACATGCGCTCGATCTGGCGTTGGCTCATCGTCACGACGGCCGTCCAGCCAGTGCGGCTCGAGCGGTTGAACGCGTTGAACACGTCCTCGCCGTCCTGACCCTTGGCGCCGAGGAAGCCGGCCTCGTGCCCGCGCACGGCTTCGATGAGCGCCGCCGGTCGGAGGCCGTCCGGCCGGTCGGACGGAGCGTTCGTGCGAGCGAGAACCCGTCCTGTCTCGTCGAGAATCGAGAGCATGATGCGGGGATCGCCGCCTTGGCGGTCCGCCAGCTCCCGCACATGCGCGACCGCGAAGGCCGCGACGATCGCGGTCGAGGCGTCGCCGCCCCGCAGGACGGGCGCGATGACGTAGACCTGATCCGCCGGCGGACCGGCCGTCACCACCACCGGCCGGCGCGCGTCGCGCACCTGAGCCAAGGCTCGGCCGTCGATCGCGGGCGGCCAATCGGGCCGGGTGCCGGACAGCGGACGCCCGTCTTCGAGATTGACGAGCGCGAGACCCGTCCAGTCACGCAGGGTCGGAAGGACGCGCTCGGCGAGTGTGGCGAAGCTGGCGGCGTTGCCCCGCTCGGCCTCCGGCAGCGAGCTCAGCGCGCGCAGAACGGAAAATTGCGGCTCGATATCCTGGTCGATGCGCTGAGACAGGGCGGCGGCCTGGCTCCCCAGGACGCTCTCGACCTCCTGTTGCCCCTTGGCGAATTCCGACCTGACCCAGAGCGCGGCGAAGAGGATCAATGGCACGAGCGCGAGGAAGCCTAGCGCCGCCACCATGTAGGAGCGGTTGGCGCTCGGCGCGCGCGACGCGGAGGCCGCGCGGCTCGACGAGGAGTTCATCGGAGCGCGCTCGCCCGCCCCGCCCGTGGCTCGTCCGGAACTCGCGTCGTCGTGATGCCCCGAAGCCAGTGCAAGCGGTCTCGAACTGGCGGGGGAAGCAAACCCATTCTGGTCTCGTCGGCACGCGCCGCGTCGGCGCCCGCCCGGCGCAGCCTCTGCCAGAACGTGCGGTCGGGGACACGGTTCCGTGTTCGCAGCCGGGAAGGCGCCCGCAGTCTCATCGCGAGAGCCAGGCCGGGACCGGAAGGTCGCGGGAGCGAAGGAACGTCGGGTCGAACAGCTTGGAGGCGTAGCGCGCCCCGGAATCGCAGAGGATGGTCACGACCGTCGACCCCGGCCCGAGCTCGTGGGCGAGCCGGATGGCGCCCGCGACGTTCACGCCGGACGAGCCCCCGAGGCACAGCCCTTCGCGGGCGAGAAGCTCG
>JAFAPJ010000487.1 GCA_019247255.1 Methylobacteriaceae bacterium
GGGGGCCGCAGCTCGCCGCGGCGCCGCAGCTCGGCTTCCGGCATCTCCTCGGGCGGGCCGAAGCGGCCCGGCCGCGCGGCCTCCGGCGGACCTTCGGGTGCATAGGCGAGGCGGCGATCGAGGATGCGGCCGCGGAAGGCGTCCACCACGAGACGCACACGGCGGTCGTCCTCGTCGCGCGCCACCACCTCGTAGGTCGCGCCGACGAGCCGGAGCGGGCCGACGAGCTCGTAGCCGTCATCCTCGAGCCGGTCGCGGATCTCGCGCGGCGGCAGCGGGCGGGCGTAGCCCGGCTCGAAGCCCGCGAGCGGCGGCGGCGCGTTGTAATAGCCGTAGCCGTAGGGCTGCGCGGCGGCGGGCAGCGCCGGGACGAGCAGAGCGGCCGCGAGGGCGACGGGCAGGCGAAGCGATCTCATCGTCGAAACAATCTTCAAGGCGGCCTCTCGATCGCAGCCGATTAGGGCAGGCTCGCGGCACGCGGGAGGCGAGCGGGCGTGGCCGCCTCCCAGGCGGTCTCGACGACCCGCCGCACCGCCTCGGGGGCGGTCGCGAAGGACGCGACGAAGCGCGCGAGCGTGTCGCCTGGGGCGAGGGTGGTGCCGGCAGGCAGGCTCCGGCTCGCCCACGGGTAGAACACCGCCCCGATCCCGCGCAACGCCTCGGCGATGCTGCCGGGCAGGATCGGGAAGACCTCGTTCGCCTCGCGCGGCCAAGCGAGCCGCACCCCCGGCACGGCGGCGAGCCCGTCCGCGAGCTCTCGGGCCCGGGCGTTCGCGGCCCGGGCGTTGGCGAGCCAATGGTCGTCCGCGAGGTAGCCGCGGAACTGGGCCGAGAGGAGCCGCCCCTTCGAGAGTGTGTGGCCGGAGCGCTTCCGGCGGAAGCGGAGCGTCTCGGCGAGACGAGGATCGAACACCACGATCGCCTCCGCGGCGAGGCACCCGTTCTTCGTCCCGCCGAAGGAGAGGATGTCGACCCCGCGCCGCCAGGTCATCTCGGCCGGGCTGGCGCCAAGCGCCACGAGGGCATTCGCGAAGCGCGCGCCGTCCATGTGCAAGGCGAGACCGCGCTCGCGGCAAATCGCGCCGATGCGGGCGATCTCGTCTAGCCCGTAGACGAGGCCGGCCTCCGTCGCCTGCGAGATCGAGACGGCCTGGGCCGGCATCTGCTTCTCGTGGTTCGGCAGCCGGTCGAGCGCCCCGCGCAACGTCTCGGGCGCGAGCTTGCCGCCGGTGCCTGGCAGCCCCAGCAGCTTCGCCCCGTGCGAGAAGAATTCGGGCGCGCCGCATTCGTCGTCGATGACATGCGCCTCCTCGTGGCAGAGGCAGAGCCCCCAGGGCGTCAGCGCCGCCGCGAGCGCGAGCGCGTTGGCAGCCGTCCCGGTCGCGACGAGGAACACGGAGACGTCGCGCTCGAAGATCGCCGCCAGGCTCTGCTCGACCTCGCGAGCGATAAGATCTTGCCCGTAGGCCGGCAGGCTCCCCGCATTCGCGTCGATCAGAGCCTGAAGCACGGGCGGGCTCGCGCCCGTGGCGTTGTCGCTGGCGAAGTTGAGGTCCACGTGTCGGTCCGTCCGTCGAGCAGGGTCGCGTCCTGGTCGAGCCTTGGCGCGATCCGGGCGGCCGCGCAAGGAAAGGCGGCGAAAGCGGGGCGCTTGTGCGAGGTCCGGAAATCTGTCACGCTTCGAAACTAGGGCAGCCATGCTGTCTCAAACCGGACAGATGAAGTCAGCGACATGCGCGCGGACGCGAGCAAACGAGATACGACGGACGCCCGCCTCGCGGGCGTCGCGGGTGCGCTCGGGCTGAGCTGACAGCCGGATAGCGCCCGCCGGATGCGGGCGCGCGACGAGGGACGCGACCGCTCCGGACAAGGACAAGCGGAGCGTCCGGGCAGATCCTTGCATCGGGCGGCCGCGGACGCGGTTCTCTCTTGGGCCCGAGCGGCCGAGCGATGCGAGGGATGCCATGACGGAGATCCGGAGCGCAGGGCTGAGCGAGGCGAGCCTCGGACGCGTTCTCGTGCGCGATCCCGCGCTGCCGCCGGCCCAAGGTCTCTACGATCCGGCCCACGAGCGGGATTCCTGCGGGGTTGGCTTCGTGGCCGACATGCACAACCGCAAAAGCCACGCGATCATCGATCAAGGCCTTCTCATCCTGAAGAACCTCGACCATCGCGGCGCGGTGGGCGGCGACCCCACGATGGGGGACGGCTGCGGCATCCTGGTCCAGATTCCGCATCGCTTCTTCAAGGAGGAATGCGCGGCGCTCGGCATCGACCTGCCGGCGGCCGGCCGCTACGGCATCGGCCACCTCTTCATGCCGCAGGATCCGGCCGCCGCGGCGGTCGTGAAGGATCTCGTCGAGGCGGCGATCGCGGACGAGGGGCTGACGCTGCTCGGGTGGCGGAACGTCCCGGTCGATTCGGACCTGCTCAGCCCGTCGGTGCGGGCGACCGAGCCGCGGCAGCGGCAGGTCTTCGTCGGCTCGCCGAAGCCCGTCGAGGATAGCGACGCTTTCGAGCGCAAGCTGTTCGTCCTGCGCAAGGTGATCTCGAACGCGGCCGTCAGCCGCCACGCCCAGCTCGCGGGCCTCGCCGAGTTCTACCCGGTCTGCCTCTCGTCGCGCACGATCGTCTACAAGGGGATGGTGCTGGTCGGCCAGCTCGGGCGCTATTACCGCGATCTCGCGGACCCGCGCTTCGAGAGCGCGCTCGCGCTCGTCCACCAGCGCTTTGCGACGAACACCTTCCCGTCCTGGCGGCTCGCGCATCCGTACCGCTTCGTCGCCCATAACGGCGAGATCAACACGCTCCGGGGCAACGTGAACTGGATGGCCGCCCGGCAGGCGAGCGTCGATTCCGACCTCTTCGGCAGCGACATCTCGAAGCTCTGGCCCATCTCCTACGAGGGCCAGTCGGATACGGCCTGCTTCGATAACGCGCTCGAGTTCCTGGTCCGGGGCGGGTACTCGCTCGCCCACGCGATGACGATGCTGGTGCCGGAGGCCTGGGCCGGCAACCCGCTCATGGATGAGTCTCGGCGCGCCTTCTACGAGTATCACGCGGCGCTGATGGAGCCCTGGGATGGGCCCGCTTCCATCGTGTTCACCGACGGGCGCCAGATCGGCGCAACGCTCGACCGCAACGGCCTGCGGCCCGCGCGCTATTGCGTCACCCGCGACGGGCTCGTGCTCCTCGCCTCCGAGGCCGGCACCCTGCCGATCCCGGACGCGGAGATCGTCGAGAAGTGGCGGCTTCAGCCGGGCCGCATGCTGCTCATCGACCTCGAGGCCGGGCGGATCGTGCCGGACGAGGAGCTGAAGCGCGACCTCGCGGCCGCGAACCCCTATCGCGATTGGCTGCGCCGCACGCAGATCGTGCTCGAGGACCTGCGCCCGGTCGAGCCGCGCCAGCCGCGCACCGACGTGTCGCTCCTCGATCGCCAGCAGGCTTTCGGCTACACGCAGGAGGACCTGCGCCTCCTCATGCAGCCGATGGCCGTGACCGGGCAGGAAGCCGTCGGATCCATGGGGACCGACACCCCGATCTCACCGCTCTCGCGCAAGGCGAAGCTCCTCTACACCTACTTCAAGCAGAACTTCGCGCAGGTCACGAACCCGCCGATCGACCCGATCCGCGAGGAGCTCGTGATGAGCCTCGTCTCGTTCATCGGGCCACGGCCCAACATCCTCGACCTCGAAGGGACGAGCCGGCGCAAGCGTCTCGAGGTGCGCCAGCCCATCCTGACGAACGAGGATCTCGAGAAGATCCGCTCGATCGGCCATGTTGAGGACCGCTTCGACACGAAGACGCTCGACATCACCTTCCCGGCCGAGAGCGGCGCGGCCGGGCTCGAAGGCGCGCTCGAGCGGCTCTGCGACCGGGCGGAGGCGGCGGTCCATGGCGGCTACAACATCATCGTTCTCTCCGACCGCCTCGTCGGTCCGGATCGCGTCCCGTTGCCGGCGCTCCTGGCGACGGCGGCCGTCCACCACCACCTGATCCGGCGGGGGCTGCGGACCTCGGTCGGGCTCGTGCTCGAGACGGGCGAGCCGCGCGAGGTGCATCATTTCGCCTGCCTGGCGGGCTACGGCGCGGAGGCGATCAACCCCTATCTCGCCTTCGAGACCCTGCTCGGCATGAAGGACGAGCTGCCGGACGAAGTCGACGAGCACGAGATCGTGCACCGCTACATCAAGTCGATCGACAAGGGCCTGCTCAAGGTCATGTCGAAGATGGGCATCTCGACCTATCAATCCTATTGCGGCGCCCAGATCTTCGACGCGGTCGGGCTGCGCTCGGACCTCGCAGCGAAGTATTTCTTCGGCACCGCCACCACGATCGAGGGCGTCGGCCTCGCCGAGATCGCCGCGGAAACGGTTCAGCGGCACCGGGAGGCCTTCGGGGACGCCCCCGTCTACCGCAACGCCCTCGATGTCGGGGGCGAGTACACCTACCGGCTGCGTGGCGAAGACCATGTCTGGAATCCCGACACCGTCGCGGCGCTCCAGCACGCGGTCCGGCTCAACGCGGCCGAACGCTACCGCGAGTTCGCGGGGCGGGTGAACGAGGGCGAGGGGCTGCGCACGCTGCGCGGGCTCTTCCGGGTGAAGGCGGCGGCCGAGATCGGCCGGACGGCGCTGCCGCTCGACGCCGTCGAGCCGGCGGCCGCCATCGTCCGGCGCTTCTCGACCGGCGCCATGTCCTTCGGCTCGATCTCGAAGGAGGCCCACGAGACGCTCGCGCTCGCCATGAACGCGATCGGCGGCAAGTCGAACACGGGCGAGGGCGGCGAGCTCTCCGAGCGCTTCCGGCCCTTGCCGGACGGGCGCTCCAAGCGCTCGGCCATCAAGCAGGTCGCGTCCGGCCGCTTCGGTGTCACGACCGAGTACCTCGTCAACTCGGACGTCATGCAGATCAAGATCGCCCAGGGGGCGAAGCCGGGCGAGGGCGGCCAGCTGCCCGGCCACAAGGTGGACGCCAAGATCGCAAGGGTCCGCCACTCGACGCCGGGGGTCGGCCTGATCTCGCCGCCGCCTCACCACGA
>JAFAPJ010000592.1 GCA_019247255.1 Methylobacteriaceae bacterium
GGGCGCCCGCCGCGGCCGCGGGGATCTCGAACACGAGGCAGGTCGTGCTCGCGGTCGCGTAGAGCTTGCCGGCGCCGTCCGTGAGCTTCGCCTCCGCGACCGCGCTCTGGCGTCCGGCATGGACGACGCGGCCCTCCGCGATCACCGTCCCGACCGCCTCGGTCACGGCCCGCACGTAGTTCACCTTGATCTCGAGGGTGGTGTAGCCGCGGCCGCGCGGCTGCACGCTATGGACCGCGCAGCCGAGGACCGAGTCGAGGATCGTGGCGATCGCGCCGCCATGGACCGAGCCCAGCGGGTTGTAGAGATGCTCGCCGACGGGCAGCTCCATCCGGACGACGCCCTCGTCGACGGACGCCATGCGGATGCCGAGGAGCTGCACGATCGGGGGCGGCGGGAGCTCGCCCCTGACCATCGCGCGCAGGTAATCGAGCCCGGCGAGGTCGCGGCCGCGTCGCGCCGCCTCCACCGGATCGTCCCAGGTCACGACGCGACGCCGTTCGCCCGTCTCGGCCTGCATGGGGAAGTTCTCCGCTTGCCAAAAGGCGTATATGCGCCTATTGCGGGATGCAAGCTCAATTCCGCGCGATGACCGAACTCGCCCCCAAGCCCGACCACTGCACCTGCTCGGCCATCCGCAAGGCGGCCCGGCACGTGACGCAGCATTACGACCGCCACCTCGCGCCGGTCGGCATCACGGTGAACCAGTACGGCATCCTGGCGCGGATCGCCGGCCTCGGGCCGATCCCGATCAACCGGCTGGCGGCCCGGCTCTTCATGGACCGCACGACGCTCGGTCGCACCTTGCGGCCGCTCGAGCGCGAGGGCCTGGTGCGGATCGAGCCCGACCCCGACGACAAGCGGCGCCGCGGGCTCGTCGTCACCGAGGCGGGCCGCGCGCTTCTCGATCAGGCCCGCCCCCTCTGGGCCGAGGCTCAGTCCCGCTTCGCCGAGGCCTACGGGCCGGAGGAGGACGCCGCCCTTCGGGTCACCCTCGCGGGCCTGCTCGCGACCGATCTCGCCACCCCCGAGCCGCGCCCCGCGCGTTGAGGAGCCGCCCCATGATGTCCACGCTCATCGCGCCCGCGCTCGCCCGGCGCGGCATCCATTACGGCTGGGCGATGGCCGCCGTCACGTTCCTCGTGATGGTCGCGACCGCGGCCGCCATGGGCAATCTCGGCGTCCTGCTGCTCCCCGTGCAGAAGGAATACGGCTGGGACACGGCCTCGATCTCGGGGGCGCTGGCGCTCCGGCTCGCGCTGTTCGGGCTAATGGCACCCTTCGCGGCGGCGCTCATCGCGAAGTACGGGCTGAAGCGGATCACGACGCTCGCCCTCACGCTCATCGTGCTCGGGCTCGCCGCCTCGACCCTGATGACGAAGGTCTGGCAGCTTTGGCTCACCTGGGGCCTGCTCACGGGGATCGGCAGCGGGATGACGGCGCTCGTCCTCGGCGCGACCGTCGCCAACCGCTGGTTCGTCGAGCGGCGCGGCCTCGTCATCGGGATCCTCACGGCGAGCTCGGCGACCGGCCAGCTCATCTTCCTGCCGCTCGCGGCCGCGGTTGCGGAGCAATACGGGTGGCGCATGGCGGTTCTGCCGGCGATCCTGTTCTGCGGGCTCGCGGGCGCGCTGATGTGGCTCTTCGGGCGCGACCACCCGCACGAGGTCGGGCTCAGCGCCTATGGCGAGGCCGGGCTCACGAAGGCCCCGGCGCCCATGCCGGCCGGCAATGCCGTGAAGGCCGCCTTCAAGACGCTCGGCGACGCCGCGCGGACGCGCAGCTTCTGGATCCTGTTCGGAAGCTTCTTCGTCTGCGGCCTCTCGACGAACGGCCTCGTCCAGACGCATTTCATCCCGCTCTGCGTCGATTTCGGCATGAAGCAGGTCGAGGCCGCCTCCGTCCTCGCGATGATCGGAGCCTTCGACTTCGTGGGCACGATCCTGTCCGGCTGGCTGTCGGACCGCTACGACAACCGCAAGCTCCTGTTCTGGTATTACGGGCTGCGCGGGCTCTCGCTCCTCGTCCTGCCGCAATCGACCTTCTCGTTCTACGGACTGTCGCTCTTCGCGGTGTTCTACGGGCTCGACTGGGTCGCGACCGTGCCGCCGACCGTGAAGCTGGCGGGGCGCGAGTTCGGCCGCGAGCGGGCGCCGATCGTCTTCGGCTGGGTCTTCGCCGGCCACCAGATGGGCGCGGCGGTGGCGGCGCTGGGCGCCGGGCTCAGCCGCGACGTCCTCCTGTCCTACCTGCCGGCCTTCTACACGGCGGGGTTCGCCTGCCTCGTCACCGCCTTCGCCGTGATGACGATCCGCAAGGGCGGCGGCGCGGCGGTCGCGGCGGCCCCGCCCCTCGGGCCGCAGCCCGCCCGCGCCTGAGGCGCCGGCCGCCGGACATGGAAAAGGCCCGGCTCGCGCCGGGCCTTTCGCTCGTGGGGAGAGGGCTCGCTCAGGCGGCCGACTTCGTCACGATCCCTTTCTCTTCGAGGAGCGCCTGCAGCTCGCCCGCCTGGAACATCTCACGGGTGATGTCGCAACCTCCGACGAACTCGCCCTTGACGTAGAGCTGCGGGATCGTCGGCCAGTTCGAATAGGCCTTGATGCCGT
>JAFAPJ010000538.1 GCA_019247255.1 Methylobacteriaceae bacterium
CCCGGGCCGGGGCCGCCGCGGCCGGGTCCGGAGCGGTTGCCGGCCGGTCCAGGCCGAGAGCCGCCGAAGCCCGGCTTCGAGCCGCCGCGCCCGCCGCCGCCGCTCGGCGGCCGGAAGCTTTTCCCCTTGGGAGGACCACCCGTCGCGAACCCGCCCTTGCCCGGCCGGCGCGGCGGCCGCGCGGCCGGTTCGGCCGGCTCGGCGAATACAGGACGCTCCGGCCTGTCCTTGACGGCCGGGCGAGGCCGAGCGTTGCGGCCGCGCTCGTCGCGAGCCCGCCGCGGCAGGAGGTCGTCGGCCTCGTCGCGCTCGTGCCGGATGCGTTCGACCTTGACCTTCCGCCCGGAGCGGGTCGCGACCGTGCCGACGCGCTCGCGCTCGCGTGCCGCGGCGGCGAGCCGGTCGGCGCGAGGGTCCTCGCGTGGGCCGTGCCGGCGCGGAAGGAGCGCGCCGCTCTCCTCCTCGGCCCGCCAGACCGTGCGCCGCGCCTCCGTTCGGGCCGACGCCTTGCCGGCTGCCGGCGCTGGCGCCGCGTCCGCGAAGCGCTCCGGTCGCCGCTCCGCTCCCCGGCGGTCGGGCTTGCCGCCTTGCGAGCGGACCCGATCCGGCCGTCCGCGATCAGGTCGTGCGCGATCGGGCCGTCCCTGATCCGGCCGACCTCGTCCAGGCCGCGTCTCCTCCCGCCGCCGCGGCTCGTCGCGATCCTTCGCGCGCCAGCCGCCCTGGTCGTCGCCCGGCCGACGGGGTCGGGGCGCGGCGGTCCGTCGAGCCTCCGGCCCCGTCTCCCGCCGCGCCGCAGCGGGCTTGCCGAACGGCGCGATCGGCTCGCGCACGGGGCTCTGGAAATCGACGCCGGCTTCCGCGGCGAGCGCCTGGCCGAGCTGGTCCTTGAGGACGCGGGTGCGAACCTCCTCGACAAGCCCGGGTTCGAGATCGCCCAGCTGAAAGGGGCCGAAGGACAGCCGAATCAGCCGGTTCACCTGGATGCCGAGATGCTCGAGCACCCGCTTCACCTCGCGGTTCTTGCCCTCGCGCAGCGCCACCGTGAGCCAGCTGTTGTCGCCCTGGACGCGGTCGAGATGCGCGTCGATCGGCCCGTATTCCATGCCCTCGATCGTGATCCCGTTCTTCAGGCGATCGAGCGCGGCCTGGTCGACGTCGCCATGGGCCCGCACGCGATAGCGGCGGGTCCAGCCGGTCTCGGGATGGGCGATCACCTTGGCGAGCCCGCCGTCGTTCGTGAGGAGGAGGAGCCCCTCCGTGTTGATGTCGAGACGGCCGACCGCGACGACGCGGGGCAGGTCCTCGGGGAGCGCGTCGAAGACGGTCGCCCGGCCTTCCGGGTCGCGCGCCGTCGTCACGAGCCCGCGCGGCTTATGGAAGAGCCAGAGCCGCGTGCGCTCGCGCAGCGGCAACGGCTCGCCGTCGATCGTGATGCGGTCGGCCGCCGTGACGTTCACGGCCGGAGAGGCCAGGACGGCGCCGTTCAGGGTCACGCGCCCCTGCGCGATCATCGCCTCCGCGTCCCGTCGCGAGGCGATTCCCGCCCGGGCGATCACCTTGGCGATGCGCTCCTCGCTCGTCTCGCCGGTCTCGGACGCGGTCGCGCCGCCGTTCTCGCCGCGCCCAGCGGGCTCGTCGGAGCGCCGTCGCCGTGGCGGCCGCTCTCCGCCGCGACCGGCCGCGCCCCCGCCGGAGCGGTCCGAGCGCCCCTCATTCTCGTCGTTGCTGTCCGTCATGCGGCGCTGATAGCAGACCCGTCATGGCAGAGCGAGAATTCGGCCTCGACCCGATGAGCCTCGCGATGGCGGAGGCCCGCGCGGCCGCCCTCGCGGGCGAGGTGCCGGTCGGCGCGGTCATTGTTCGGGACGGGCACGTGCTCGCCCGGGCCGGCAACGCGCCGCTCGCGGAGCGGGACCCGACGGCTCATGCCGAGATCCGGGCGATCCGCTCGGCCTGCGCCGCGACGGGTGACGAGCGCCTCGCGGGCGCGGATCTCTACGTCACGCTCGAGCCCTGCACGATGTGCGCGGCCGCGATCTCCTTCGCGCGCATCCGCCGTCTCTATTTCGGCGCCCCTGACCCGAAGGGCGGCGCGGTCGAGAGCGGGGTCAGGTTCTACGCCGCGCCCACCTGCCACCACGCGCCGGAGGTCTATGGCGGGATCCGGGAGAGCGAGGCAGCGGCGCTGCTGCGCGAGTTCTTCAAGGACCGGCGTTAGCCGGCGTCGAGCGCCCGGGAGGCGATGTCCCGGCGGTGGAAGCTCTCCGGCCAGTCGATGCGCGCCACGCCCTCGTAGGCGCGAGCCCGCGCTTCCGCCAGGCTCGGACCAAGACCCGTCACCGCGAGCACGCGACCGCCTGCCGCCACGATCTCGCCCCCGCGCTCGGCCGTGCCGGCCTGGAACACCGTCACGTGGTCGAGCGCTTCCGCGGCATCGAGCCCGCCAATGACGGATCCGGTCTCGACCGGGCCCGGATAGCCGCGGCTCGCCAGTACGACCGCGACCGCCGGGAAGTCGGACCAATCGGGGCGCACCTCGTCGAGAACGCCGTCCGTCGCGGCGATCATCGCGGCGAGAAGGTCCGTCCGAAGCCTGGGCAGGAGCACCTGCGCCTCCGGGTCGCCGAAGCGAACGTTGTACTCGATGAGCTGCGGGCCCTCGGCCGTGATCATCAGCCCGGCGTAAAGGATGCCCACGAAGGGCGCGCCGCGCGCCAGCATCCCGCCGAGCGTCGGCCGGATGATCCGGTCCAAGACCTCCTCCTCGAGCGCCGGGTCGAGGACCGAGGCGGGCGAGAAGGCCCCCATGCCGCCGGTATTCGGCCCGCCGTCGCCGTCGAAGGCGCGCTTGTGGTCCTCTGCGGTCCCGAAAGGGAGGGCATGCGCGCCGTCGCAGAGCGCGAAGAAGCTGGCCTCCCGGCCCACGAGCCGCTCCTCGAGGACGATCTCGGCCCCGGCCCGCCCGAGCGCGCCCCCGAGCATCGCGTCGATCGCGCTCTCGGCTTCAGCGACGGTGTCGGCGACCACGACGCCCTTGCCGGCCGCGAGCCCGTCCGCCTTCACGACGATCGGGACGCCACGCTCCCGCAGATAGGCTTTCGCGGCAACGGCCTCGGTGAAGCGGCGAAACGCGGCCGTCGGGACGCCGAGGTCGCGCGCGAGCTCCTTCGTGAAAGATTTGGACCCTTCGAGCTGGGCCGCGGCTCGGCTCGGACCGAAGGCCCGGATCCCCGCCGCCGCGAGGTCATCGACGAGCCCGGCGACGAGGGGCGCTTCGGGCCCCACCACGACGAAGTCGACGGCTCGGGCCCGGCAGGCCGCGATCACCGCCGGATGGTCCGAGATGTCGAGCGCGAGATTGGTCCCGTGCCGGGCTGTGCCGGGGTTGCCAGGTGCGATGTACAGCGCCTCGCAGAGCGGGCTTGCCGCCAGCGATCGGGCAAGCGCGTGCTCGCGGCCGCCCGAGCCGATCAAGAGAACCCTCATCCGCGACCCCGTCCTTCCCGAACGGCGTGCTTAGAGCGATAGCCGGCCCGATTGAACCAGTTCTGCGTCACGGCTGGCCGGAGCGGCCGAGACCCCTGCCGGGTGGCGCGAACGCGCTCGACAGGCGGCCGCGAGCAGGTCCCGGCGCACGCTCCCGACCCATCAACCTGGCGAGAGGAGGGAAACTTTGTCTCTTCGAAAGCGTAGCCGGAGTAGCTCGCCCGCGCTCGGGCGCGCCCAGGGAGAAAGAACAATGCGACTAACCCTTTCAGCCTTCGTGGTCGCGGTCGGCTTGTCCGGCTTCGCGGCGGGTGCTCAAGCCGCCCCGGCTCCCGCGCTGTCCGGGATCGGCCAGGGAGACGCCGTCGTTCAGGTTCAGCTGACGCGCGGCGAGCGGCGCGTTGTGCGTCGCATGCACCGCCGGGAGTTCCGGCATCACCGCATGATGCGCCATCGCATGATGCACCGGCGCATGATGCACCGCCGGTACTGAGCAACCCTCAGGCGGGCCGGACGCGATCCGGCCCGCTCCCCAAGAGAGTATCAGGCCTTGGCCTCGCCTGCGTGGTCGACCGGCTCGGCCGGCCGGGTCGCTGGCGACCGAAGCCGCTCGCGCGAGAAGGCCACGAAGATCGCGACGAGCGCGGCCGCCAGGCTGAACCAGGTGATCGCGTAGCCGAGATGGTTGTTCGGAACCGTGAGCTGCGTCTGCCCGCCGCGAGGCCAGTTGCCCGGGTTCGGGCTCGCGTCCGCGTCGATGTAGAAGGGAGCGACGCGCGTCAGCCCGCGTGCCGCCGCCATCTGGGGAATGTCGCGCGTGTACCAGCGGTCCTTCGCGGGCTCGTTGTCGGGCACGAAGAGATGCTTGCCGACCGGCGCGCGGACGAGGCCCACGACCTCGACAGGTCCGGCGACCTGCCCGGCCGGACGTTTCGCCGGGTCGGCGATCTCGGTCGGCACGAAGCCACGGTTGACGAAAACGATCGCGCCGTCCGCGAGCTTCAGCGGGGTCAGCACGTAGAAGCCCTGGAGCGGCTCGCCCCGCCGTTCCTCCGCGAGCCCGTAAACCCGAACCTCCCCGTCGTGCAGGAAGGTGCCGGCGACCCTTACGCGGCGGTATTCCTCGTCGGCGCCGCTCCATGACGACCAGCTCGTCTCCGGCATTATGGCGGCTGGAGCTTGGTGAGCGCGGGCGTCGATCGCCGCGATCAGCCCTTCCTTCCAGACCTTGCGCTCGAGCTGCCAGATTCCGAGCGAAAGCAGGACCCCGAGGAACACGGCGGTCGTCAGGGCCGGAAGGCCGAGGCTCCGCCAGGCCGAACGGGCAGGCGCACTCACAGCTTGAGCCGGCCCTCCTCGGCCTTGTTCTGGTACTGCAGCGCGACGAGAAGCCCCTTGGCGGGGCGCACGAGCAGAAGGCTGAGCAGGATGCTGAGCGTCGACCAGAGCACGAGGTGCAGCCAGATCGGCGGCTCGTAGGCGAACTCCACCCAGAGCGCGAGCCCGACCACGAGAATGCCGACCGCGCTCATGACGAAGAAGGCCGGGCCGTCGCCCGAATCCGCGAAGGCGAAATCGAGCCCGCAGACT
>JAFAPJ010000099.1 GCA_019247255.1 Methylobacteriaceae bacterium
GGCCGCCTCCGTCAAGGCCGAATCCGCGCCGGACACGTCCACGACCACGTGGACGTCGAGACCCTCGGCCAGCATGTCGAGGCTCGTCAGCATCGTGCAATTGTCGAGGCTGATGCCGCCGAGGACGACCTGGCGGCGGCCCTGGCCCAGAACCCAGTCCCGGAAGCCGCCCGACCGCCAGGCGCTCGGGGTGTGGCGCGTGAAGTGCGGCGCGTCGGCGAATTCCTGCTTGATGAGCGGGAAGAAGTCGCCCCGGAAGCTGCCTTCGTCGCCGAGCACGCAAAGCGGGATGTCGAGCGCTTTCAAGCTCCCCGCGAAGCCGCGCACGTTCTGATCGAAGCGTTCGCGCTCGATCGTGCGGATGCCGATCAGGAGCCCGGTCAGGAAGTCGACGAGGACGCCGACGCATTGCTCGCGCACAAGGCGACCGTGCGAGGTGGTCTGCGTCATGAAGAGGTCTCCCCTTGATCGATCGTGGCACGACCGCTTGGGACGTTCGCGAAATGCTCCCGCAGCACGGCCTCCAGCGCCTCGGGCTGCTCTTCCGCCACGAGATGTCCGCAATCCGGTATCGTCACGGAACGAGCGTGCGGCACCGCTTGGCGGATCGCGTCGGGGTCGCCCGGCACGCCGCCCTCGCCCCGCACGTACAGCGTCGGCACGCGCACCGCGCCCGACGCCGACAGGTCTTGGATCTGGGCTCCGGTTTCCGCCACGGCGCGGTACCACCCCGTCATCCCGCGGATGCCGTTCGGTTCCTTCATGCCGAGCGCGTGCTCCGCGACGTCGGCGTCCGTGATCGCAGCCTTGTTCACGGTCATATGGCTGTAGATCAGCCGAAGAAATTTCTCTTCCCGACCCCGATAGAAGAGTTCCGGCATGCCCGGCGTATTGTGAAGCCCGAACTGCCAGTACCCGCCGTGGTTCCAGTCGGTGAAAGCGGTATAGCGCTCCGTATCGAACCCGAGGATCGGCTCGTCGACATACGTGAGCGTCCGCGTCGTCCCCGGAAAATCTGCAGCGAACAGAAGTGCAACCGGCGCGCCCATGTCGTGCCCTACGACATGGGCCGTCTCCACGCCGAGGCGATCCAGCAACCCTTTCATGTCCCGTGCGCCCGATCGGGCGTCGTAGCCGCTGTCGGGCTTCTTCGACCAGCCGTTGCCGCGCATATCCGGAACGATCACCCGGTGATCCCGCGCGAGCCGTGGTGCGAGACGGCGCCAGCTATGGGACGAGCCGCACCAGCCGTGCATCAGCAGGACAGCCTCTCCCTGCCCAGCATGGCGGACATGAAGGCTCGTCTGGCCGACGTCGACCGTGTCGATCGCGAAGCGGTCAAAGTGCATCATGTTGTCTTCAGCCGATCGATGGGCGTCCCTCGGGATCAAGCCACGCAGATCCCGTCAACGTGGATCTTCTGGAACAGGTGAGGCCGCGCCGTGACGGAGGGAGGATAAGCCTCCATCGATTGCTTGAATTCGGGGTGTTCGAAAGCAGCGCGGAAATGCCCGAGGGTCTCCCAGACGGCATAGTTGACGAACATCGCGCTGTTTCCGACCGCCCGGTGCAGCTGGGTCGAGATATAGCCAGGCTGCTTTTGCATCCAGGCGGCGTCTTTCTTCCAGGCTGCCAAGTACGCGTCCACGTGCGCGGGATCGACGCTGAACACGTTCAGAAGCACGACCGGCGCGGCGTCCCCGCTCAGCTGCTGCTGGATCGGCGTATGCGGGTCGAGCGGTTCCATCGAGATCATGCTGGATCCTTTCCGGAGGCGGAGGTCGGTTGCGTTCTGGCCAGGAACTCGCCGAAGCTCTCGGGGCGCAGCTCCGGGAAGCGCTCGTTCTGCGGGGCGTCGAGCGCGGTGCGGCCGGTGATCATGTAGAGCTGGTAGAGCGCCGGCACGGTGGCCATCGGGTCCGGGTTCGCCGCGCGCGTCCGCGCTATGAAGGCGTTGAGCTCATCGATCGAACCGCGAGTCTCCGCGCGGACCTCCTGCCCGGTCGCTTGGCCGAGAGCCTTCGCGATCTCGACGAACGACAGCCGCTCGCCGCTGACGGCGAGCTTGCCGGCCGGAACGGTCCGATCGAGGGCCGCGCGCGCTGTGAAACGGGCCGTGTCCTCGATGCTGGTCGCATCGAACTCCTCGTTGCCGTCGCCCCAGAAACGGACGACGTGGCGGTCCGCGTCGTAGACCTGGAAGAAGGGCGCCGTCAGAATATCCATGAAGGCCCCGTTCAGGACATGGACGCTTTCCAGCCCGAGCTCGGCGATGCGCTCGTCGGCCTCGCGGCGCATCGCGAGGAGCGGATGCTCGCCCTTCGGCGCCTTGAACAGGTCGACCGCGAAGTCCGACGGAAAGATGCGCCGGACGCCGTTCGCTTGGGCGGCGCGGGCGAGCGCGACCTGGCCGTCGACGATCACGTCCGGTCCACCCTGGACGGCCGACACGACGACGTCCGCCCCCGCGGTGGCGTCCATCAGGCTGGCCTCGTCCCGCAGGTCGCCGAATGCGAGCGTGGCGCCCCGGGCCACGAGCGCGCGAAGCGGCGGCCCCTTGCCCGCATCCTCCTGCGCGCCCTGCCGGACGAGCAGTCGGACCTTCGCCTCCGAGCGTCCGAGACAGTGATGTGCGATGCGGCCGCCGAGCTGACCGGTGGCGCCGACCACGAGAACCGTCGTCACGACTCGCCTCCCTCCCCCGTCAGGAATTGCAGCAGGCGCTCGGCGACGGGCGCCGGGTTCTCGTCCCCGATCCAATGGCCGGCCTGCGGGATGACGTAGGTCTCGAGGTTGCGGGCGACCGGGCCCCAGAGCGCGTCCAGGGCCGGTCCCGCGGATGCTTCGCCGCCCATCGCCAGCACCGGCATGGCGAGCGGCTGCCGCTTCAGCGCCGCGTTGTCGCGAGCGTCTTGCCAGACCGCCGCGTAATACTGGACGCCGGCGCGCAGCGCGCCGGGTTTCGTGACCTCGCGGTGGTAGCTCTCGAAATGGTCGGCGCTGACGGCGCCCTGACCACGATAGGTGATGTGGCCGAAGAACCAGGCCAGCATCTCCCGCTCGCGCCCGCTCATGAGCCAGACCGCGGCGTCGGGCACGGTGAACAGCGCGAGATGCCAGTTGGAGCCGATCGTCCAGTCGGGCGAGGGCGTCATTTGCTGCTCGAAGCCGAAGCCTGCGAGACCGAACTCGGCGACCGCGAGCCGCCTCACGCGCTCCGGAAAGCGGCGCGCGAAGGCGCAAGCCACGCCGGCTCCGAGATCGTAGCCGACGATCGCGGCCTGCCCGATCCCGAGATGGTCGAGGAGGCCGGCGATGTCGCCCGCCATCGTGTCCTTGTCGTAGCCGCCCGGCGTGATGGTCGAGGCGCCGGCCCCGCGCTGGTCTGGCATGATCACACGATGGCGCGCGGCGAGGGCGGGCGCGATCGCGTGCCACATGAGGCTGTGCTGCGGCCAGCCATGAAGGAGGAGGACGGGCGGCCCGTCGCCGGCGATCCGGTAATGAATCTGCACCTCGCCGATCTCGGCGCGCCCGTGCGCGAAGGCGTCGAAACGCATCGCGTCACCCGCCCTGGCCGACGTCGATCGTCATGCTCGGATCGATCTCGACCCGGTGGTGGACGATCAGCCAGCGCCCGTTCTCGCGGCGCAGCTCGTCCGTGACCTTGCAGGTCGCGACGAGGGCAGGTTCCGTCTCTCCCTCGAAGACCGGCATCAGCCAGGTCACCTGGGCGCGGTCGCCGTCGCCTTCGATGACCGGGTTGGCGAGCAGGTGCCGCTTGAGGCTCCCCTCGCCGTCGAAGATCCGGCGCAGGTCGCCGCGGAAGCCGTCGCCGGCCTGCGCCTGGAAGGCTCCGCTGATCTGGCCGTCGGGGGCGTAATGGTCAGCCAGTTCCTCGACGTCCTTGGCGTCGGCGGCCCAGTTCGCACGCGCGAGAACGTCCAGGATGGCGAGCCGGTCGTCTGCAGTCAGGGGCACAGCCGTTCTCCGTATGGACGCGGTGAAGTGTCCGGCATTGAACGTCCTGCTCAAATCCTGGATACGTGCAGTTCTGGAAGTCTCAGTTCCAAACTTGCCGGAATACCCGATGCGCGACCTGAACGAGCTCGAGATCTTGGACCGGATCGCGGCGCGGCTCAGCCTGGAAGCGGCCGCGCGTGATCTCGATCTGTCTCCGTCGACGGTGAGCCGCAAGCTGTCCGCGCTCGAGAGGCGCCTGGGGGTCGCGCTCGTCCACCGCACCACGCGCGCTGTCCGGCTGACACCGGCCGGCCTCGCCTACGCCGAGAAATGTCGCGAGCTCTGCCTGGCTGCCGATCAGGCCGACGCAACCATCGCGAGCTTGCGCGAGAGCTTCTCCGGCGAGCTCTCCGTCAATGCTCCGGCGTTGTTCGGTCGCCTGGTCCTCGGCCCCGTGCTCTTCGCCTTCGCGCAACGTCACCCTCGCGTTCAGATCAGGCTCCGGCTCACGAACGCGTTCGTCGACCCCGTCACGGATGGGGCAGACCTCGTATTTCGCACCGGGTCCTTGGCCGATTCCCGGCTGCGCGCGCGCAAGCTCGCCGACGCCGAGATGGCGGTGGTGGCGAGTCCGGCCTGCATCGCGGCCCATGGCGAGCCGATGACGCTGGACGAGGTCGCGCAGAGACCGTGCCTCGTGTTCGGGACAGTCGGATCGCGATGGCGATGCGGGCGCGCGGACGGGCTTGAGGTCAAAACGGCACTGGCGATCGACGACCTCGAAATGCTCCGGGATGCGGCCGTCGCCGGGTTGGGCTTCGCCCTTCTGCCGGCGTTCCTCGTCGCATCCGCGGTCGCGAGCGGCCGGCTGCGCCGCGTCGCGCTCAGCGAGGATCTCGGTTCCAATCCGGTCCACGCGATCTACCCCAACCACGATATCCCGAACCCCTGCGCGCGGGCCGTCGCGGACGAGACGGCGCGTCAGCTGGCGCGGGATCCATCATGGCGGTCGCCCGCGCCGGATTGACGGGGTCGATGGAGGCTCTCGGCCGTCATGCGAGATTGCTCGCGGGCGGCCCTGGTCGGTCCTATTTCGGCCGGCCCCGGCGCGCGTCCTGGCCGGCGACCGCAATTTCGCCCAACTTGGCCGTTCCGGTCGCGGCAACCACAACAGCGACGGACGGGGCCGGTGAGCCGGCCCGGTCAAACTTGGAGTTCCGCCTGATGGTGTTGTCGGCCCTCGGCCGCGCCGCGCTCGCCCTCTCCCTCCTGGCGGGGCCGGTTCTCGTCTCGGCCCTGCCCAGCACCGCGGACGCCAAAGCCTACTACACCCGCAAGCGCGTGAACGGCCGATGGGTCAACGGCCATTTCGGCAAGGCGAGCTGGACGGCGCTACCGGCCGCGGCGGCCACGGGTTCGACGGCGGCGGCCGCCGAGACGCCGATCCCACCCGCCCGAGAAGGCGCTCCGGGGCAGCCGGCCCCGGCGGCGGCGAGCGAGGCTCCGAAAGGGCCGCTCGACCATATCTGGGGCGAGCACATGACCCGCCTCCATTCCGCCCTGCAGGACCGCGCCCGGGCGATCGCCGTCGGGCTCATGCCCTCGGCCGCCGCCAGCGACTGAACCGACCTTCCCGCGGCATCCCGCCCGTTGACGCGGGACCTGCCCCGGGCGGACACTCGACGCATGTCGCGCCCGATCGCCTTCGCGCTCGCCGTCGCTCTCGCGGCCTCCGAGCCGGGCCCCGCGGTCGCGCAGGCGCAGCTCGATCAGACGTCCCCCCAGCGCACCGGACCCGACGCACCCCAGCCGCCGCGCCGCGCCACGACGCTCGACGACCTCTTCGCCCGCCTCGCGGCCGCGAAGGACGAGACGGAGGCGAACGGCGTCGCGAACCTCATCGAGCGCCGGTTCGGCCGCTCGGGCAGCGACACGGCGGACCTCCTGATGGAGCGGGCCGGGATCGCGCTGGGCGCGAAAGACGCCCCGCTCGCGGTCGAGCTCCTCGACCGCGTGACGAGCCTGAAGCCGGATTGGGCCGAGGCTTGGAGCCGGCGGGCCACCGCCTTCTATCTCCTGGACGATACGGCGGCGGCCGTAGCGGACCTTCGGGAGGCCCTACGGCGCGAGCCCCGGCACTTCGGCGCCTGGAGCGCGCTCGGCGCCATCGCGCTCTCGAACGACGACAAGAAGCGCGCGCTCGAAGCCTTCCGGCACGCGCTCGCGATCCATCCCTATCTCGAGGACGCCAAGAAAGCGGTCGAGCGGCTCGCCCCCGAGGTCGACGGCCGCGACCTGTAAGGGCCGCGCGCCCGAGCCTCGGGTCAGCGGGCCGGCGGAGGCGCCCCGCCGCCCGCCCGGCCGGGATCCGTGAGCTGGACGGTCCAGCTCTTCTGCTCGCCCGTATCGACCTCGAAATAGCCCGACCGGTCGAAGCCGCGGGCGAGGCAATCCTCCACGCCGCGGATCGTGAACTCGCGCTCCCGGGTGCACATGAAGGCGCGGCCGCTCCACTCGCCGCCCCGGTCGTAATCGACCGCGTAGACGTAGTAGAACCGCGCCGCGAGCTCGCCCTTGAGGAGGGTCTCGCAGGCGCGGGGCGCGAGATTCCACCAGCCCTCCGTCACCCAGCCGGCGGGATCGCGGTAGCCGAGCGAGACCCCGACCCGGCTCTCCGTCATGTTGCAGAGCCGCAGGTCCGCGCGCGCCGCGGATGGCGCGACCACGAGGGCCGTCGCGGCCCCGATGAGGAGGGCGAACCGCGTCACGGGATGGCCGGGGCCGGCACCCGCCGCGGCCGCGACACCCAGATGCCGAGGAGGATCAGGGCGCCGCCGCCGAGCTGGACGGGGCTCAGCCGCTCGCCGAGCACGATCCAGCCGGCCGCGGCCGCGACGATCGCCTCGAGGAAGATCACGAGCGACGAGAACACGGCCGGGAGCCGGCCGAGCGCGACCGAGAGCAATCCCTGTCCCCCGGCATGGCTCACCCAGGCGAGGAGCCCGAGCGTCGTCCAGCCGGCAAGAGAGGTCGGCCAGAACCGCCCGGCATCGAGGATCAGCGCGACCGGTAGGAGCGCGGCGGCCGTGACGAGCGACGCGACGAGCGTGACCCGGGCCGGCCCCGCGCCTTCTCGGGCGCGCGCGACCGCCAGGAAGTAGAGCGCGAAGAACAGGGCGGTGGCGATGCCGTAGAGGTCGCCCACCGTGCGGCCGGGCGCGACCTGCAGGCTTTCCCCGATGAGCGCGACGCCGCCCCCCAGGCAGAGCGCGAGCCCGCCGACGGTCGCGAGGCCCGGCCGCCGCCGGAAGGCGAGCCAGGTGACCAGGACGACGAAGAGCGGCGCCGTCGTGGCGAAGAAGGTCGCGTTCGCGACCGTCGTGGCGAGGATCGACAGATGCCAGAAGAACAGGTCGCCCGCAAAGGCGAGCCCGGCGAGGAGGCCCGCGGCGCCGGATCGTCCCGACGGCCGGCCGCGTTCCTCGATCCGCATCCAGGCGGCGAGCAGCGGCAAGGCCAGGACGACGCGCCAGAAGGCGAGCGCGAACGGCCCGATCTCGGCCGACGCCTGCCGGACGAAGACGGGCGAGACGCCCATCGCGGCCGCGCCGAGGCAGAGCGCCAGGAACGGGAGAAGGAGGCTCGGGCCCGCGGCGTCGAGGGCCGGGGTCGCCACGGTGCGGGCGGGTGCGGGAGAGGCCATATGCTTCGATGCGGGTCTGACCCGCGGGACGGCGGTGACTCGGCTCGCCGCGTCCCTTACGTCATCGCGCGACACCCGTCATGAGCCGGCCCGTCGCGGCCGGCAGGAGAGAGCCATGCCCTTCGACGACGCGACCCGCACCGAGCTCGAAGCCGCGGCCTTCCGCCGCCTCGTCGAGCATCTGCGCGCCCGCACCGACGTGCAGAACATCGACCTCATGAATCTCGCGGGCTTCTGCCGGAACTGCCTGTCGAACTGGCTCAAGGACGCCGCGGACGAACGCGGGATGCCGCTCGGCCGCGACGAGAGCCGCGAGCACGTTTACGGCATGCCCTACGAGACCTGGAAGGCGCAGCATCAAGCCGAGGCGCGTCCGGACCAGCTCGCCGCCTTCTCGGCGACCCCACGGCATTGATCCGCGACCGCAGGACGCCGCGGGCCGGCTCAGAAATCGATCGCCCGGCCCCCGATCTCCCAATCCTCGTAGCGGACGGGATCGGGCCCGCCGCGTCCGTTCACCTCGCGGCGCCGGCCGAGCTCGGCCGCGCGGGCCTCGAGCGCGGCGCGGCGCTCCCTCGCCTCGGCGAGCGCGCGGCGGGCCGCCTCCGAGAGGTCAGGGCGCGCAGGACGGTCGGGCGGAGCGGCGTCGTCGGTCATCGCCTTGAGGTGTGGACCGGCCGGCCGGCCGTCAAGCCGGGACGGGCGCGGTGAGGACGCGTCCGGGGGGCGCCCGGGCGGCCCCGGCGGCCGACGCGCCGGGCCTCGCCCCGCGCCGGACGGCGCTCGCGGCCGTGACCGAGGTCCTGCGCACCGGGATCGGGCTCGACGAGGCGCTGGCCCGGCTCGGCGGGGAGGATCCCGCGCTTGCGCGCGCCATCGCGGTCTCGACCTTCCGGCGATTCGGGACGATCTGGCGCGTGCTCGAGGAGCGGCTCGACCGGGGCGTCCCGGGCGACCCGGAGGCGCTTGCGCTTCTCGCGACGGGCGTCGCCCAGGTTTTGCTGCTCGACGTCCCGGATCATGCGGCCGTGGACGTCACGGTCCGCCTCGCCCGCGAAAGCCGGCGCTTCGCGCATCTGGGCAACGTGGCGAACGCCGTCCTGCGCCGGGTGGCCCGCGAACGCGACGCGATCCTCGCCGCCGACGATCCGGTTCTCGACGTGCCGGCCTGGCTCGGCGCGCGCTGGCGCGCCCGGTACGGCGACGCCCGCACGGTCGCGATCGCCCGAGCGGCGCGCGAGGGCGCCGCGCTCGACCTCACCGTGAAGGCGGACGCAGCCGGCTGGGCCGAGCGCCTCGGCGGGATCGTGCTGCCGACCGGGAGCGTGCGCCTCGCAGGGCGCGCCGCCGTGCCGGACCTCCCGGGCTACGCCGAAGGCGAGTGGTGGGTGCAGGACGCGGCGGC
>JAFAPJ010000112.1 GCA_019247255.1 Methylobacteriaceae bacterium
ACGAGCGCGATCGCCTCGATCCGGGCGCGCGTCTCGTCAAGCGCCTCCCGGGCCCTGACGTCCGTGACGATCTTGGACTGGATCCGGACGAGCGCCGCGACGATCGTCAGGCTGTTCGCGACCCGATGGTTCACCTCCTTGAGCAGCGTCTCGGCGCGTTCCCGGGCCCGCGCCAGGTCCGTCGTGCGCTGCTCGACGCGCTGCTCCAGGCTGGCGTTCGCCGAGGCGACGGCGTCGCGGGCCTGCGCGATCTCGAGCGTGTACCGATGCACGGTCACGACCACGATGCCGACGACCACCAGGATGGCGAGTCCGCCGGTCACCGAAACCCAGCGCAGCAGCGCGGCGTTCGCCCGCTGCTCCTCCACCGCCGCGGTCACGCGCTCGTCGGCGACCCGCACGACCCCCGAAAGAAAGAGCTCGATCTCGTCCATGAGCGCCTTGCCGCGGTTGGTGCGGAGCAAGGCCATGACGCCCTCTTCGTCGCGCGCCGTCTTGAGGGCGATGGTCTGGTCCATCTCGGCGATCTTGCTGGACACCGCCACCGACAGCCGCTCCATCAGCGCGGGCGTGTCCTCCTGGACGCGGGTGCGTTGCAGCAGCTGCAGCTGGCGCGTCGCCTGCGCCTTCGCGCGGCCGTAGGGCGCGAGGTAGATCTCGTTCGACGTCGCGATGAAGCCGCGCTGGCTCGACTCGGCCGCCTGCACGGCATTGCGGAGCTCGACCGCGATCGCCCGGACGGTCCGGGCCTCGGCGACGTTGCCGAACGAGGTCTGCGCGCGCTCCCCCAGCCAGATGGTCGCGCCGACGATGATGAGCAGGACCACGAGCCCGGCCCCGAGCAGGCCGACGGAGGAGCGGATGACGAATGTGCTCGAGAGAGGCATAGGGCTTCGGTGAACTCGGGGCCTCATCGCCCGACATGATCGAGATCGGCTGGACGTGCGGGCGGCGGCCCGATCGCGTGACCTGATCCCTGTGCGACCGAGCTCTCCTACACGATCATCCGGCAGTCCGGGCCAAAATGCGAATCGCGCGACGCGCGGCCCGGCGACCCGGCCCGCAGGGGCGCGCCGTCGCTGCGGCGACGGACGCTAGCGCCAAGGAAAGCCGATCCCCTTGCCGACGGCCTCGGCCCCGAACTTCGCCCGGATCGCGTCGATCGCGCCGTCGATGCGCTTCTCCGTCGCGACGAGCGGATCCGCGAGGTCGCCGCGATCGGCGGCGTCGCCCGGGCAGAGGTCGCCCGCCCCGATTCCGATGAGCCGAAAGAGGCGGCCGTCGCATTCCTCCCGCAGCATCGCGCGGGCAGGCTCGAAGACCCGGGCGGCCAGCTGGGTCGCGGGCAGGCCGGAACGCGTGCGGGTGTGCAGGCGGAACTGCCGGTCCTTCAGCTTCAGCGTGACGCTGCGGCCGGCGAGGTCGGCACGCTTCAACCGCGTCGCGACCTTCTCGGACAAGCGCCAGAGGATCGGCTCCAGCGCGTCGAAGCCGGCGATGTCCTCGCCGAAGGTCGTCTCGGCCGAGACGCTCTTCGTGTCCCGCCGCGGCTCGACGCGGCGCCCGTCCTCGCCCGCCGCGAGCCGCGCGAGCCGCTCGGCGTCGCGCCCGATGAGGCCGACGAGCTCGCGCAAGGGCCGCTCGGCGAGATGGCGCACGCGCGTCAGCCCGGCCTTCGCGAGGCGCTCGGCGCTCCGCGCGCCGATGCCGGGCAGGATCGTGATCGGCTGCTCGGCGAGGAAGCTGCGCGCCTCCGCCCGGCCGATTGCCGTGAAGCCGCGGGGCTTCTCGCGGTCGGAGGCGATCTTCGCCAGGAACTTGTTGTAGGCGAGCCCGACCGAGACCGTGATGCCGAGGTCGCGCTCGACCCGGGCCGCGAAGCGCACGAGCGACAACGCCGGGCTCGCGCCATGGACGGCTCGCGTGCCGGCGAGGTCGAGGAACGCCTCGTCGATCGAGACCGGCTCGACCGCCGGCGTCAGCTCCAGCATGAGCCGGCGAACCGCGCGGCCGACCTCGGAATAGACCTCGAATCGGGGCCGGACGACCGTCGCGCCGGGGCAGAGCTCGAGCGCCTTGAACATCGGCATGGCGGAGCGCACGCCGTCGATCCGGGCGATGTAGCAGGCGGTCGCCACGACGCCACGGCGGCCGCCGCCGACGATCACGGGCCTGTCGCGCAGCGACGGGTCGTCCCGCTTCTCGATCGCGGCGTAGAAGGCGTCGCAATCGACATGCGCGATCGCGAGGTCGTCGAGCTCCGGATGGGCGAGAAGGCGAGGGGAGCCGCAATCCGGGCAGCGCGGCCCCGCGACGTCGGACGGCAGGGCCTTGGCGCAATCCCGGCAGAGAACCCGCCCGGACCCCGCGTTCATGGGTCGTCGGGGGGCGGCGTCAGCCGAGCCTGCGTGTCGGCGATGGCCTGCGGCGGAAGCCCGAGCTCGGCCGCCACCGCGACGAGCAGCGCCTCGTCCTGGACCACGTGATCGAGGACGGCAGCGAGGAAGCCCGGCTCGCGCACGGCCTCACGGATGGTCGCCGGGTTCGCGCCGGTCAGCGCCAGGAAGCGGCCGAGCCGCTCCGGCTCGGCGGCGAGGCGGCCCAGCACCTCGGCCGCCAGGGTC
>JAFAPJ010000115.1 GCA_019247255.1 Methylobacteriaceae bacterium
CGACTCCTGCCCCCACTCCGCCCTCCCCGGCTCCGGCCGGCGCGCCTCCCGCCGCGACGCTGAGCCAGCCCGGTGCGCCCGCGAGCCCGGCGCCCCCGGCCGCGCTGCCGAACGCGAGCGCCGCGCTGCCGACGCTCATCGAGAAGCCCGGCGATCCGGTCGACGTCGACCAGGTCGTGCTGCCGGCGAAGCCCGTCCTGATCCTGTCCGGGACGAGCGGCTGGACGGACGGGCTGAAGAACCTGCGGGCCGCCTTCGCCCGGATCGGGACCGAGCTCGGCAAGGCCGGCATCGCGCCGGCCGGCCGGCCGCTCGCCGTGTTCACCCAGACCACGGACGACGAGTTCAAGTTCGACGCGATGGTGCCGGTCGCGGCCGCCCCCTCACCGGTGCCGGCCCTGCCGGCCGACATGCGCGTCGGCACGACGCCCGCGGGACCGGCCTACCGCTTCGTCCACAAGGGACCCTACGACGACATCGACACGACGTACGAGACGATCACGACCTATCTCGATGCCAAGGACGTGGTCGCGAAGGATTCCTTCATCGAGGAATACCTGAACGACGTCGCAGACCCGGCCGACGTCACCCTCGAGGTGAACATCTTCGTCCAGCCGAAGTGACGGGCGGCCGGAGGAGGACTGCGCGCGCGTCTCAGATCTCGAGGGTCGCGGTGACCGGGACGTGGTCGGAGGGACGCTCCCAGCCCCGCGCGTCGCGGTGGACGTCGACCCGGCGGATCGCGCCCGCGAGGTCGGGCGAGGTCCAGACATGGTCGAGCCGGCGGCCCTTGTCGGCCTTCGCCCAATCGGGCGAGCGGTAGCTCCACCAGGTGTAGATCTTCTCGGGCTCGGGCGTGAGGTGCCGGGCGGCGTCGACCCAGCCGCCCTCCTCCCTTAGCGCATGCATCGCCTCCGTCTCGACCGGCGTATGCGAGACGACGTTGAGGAGCTGGCGATGCGACCAGACGTCGTGCTCGTAAGGCGCGACGTTGAGATCGCCGACGAGCACCGCCGGCCGGCGCTCGCGCCCGCCGCTCCAGGCCCGCATCTCGGCCAGGAACTGGAGCTTGTGCGCGAATTTCGGGTTCGTCGCCGGATCCGGCACGTCGCCGCCGGCCGGAACGTAGAAGTTGTGGATCGCGATCCCGGCGGCGTCGCCGGCCTCGGGCCCGAGCGTCACGGCGAGGTGGCGGGCGTCGTCGCGCCCGCACCAGCCCTGCGGCGCGACCGACGCGAAGGGAAAGCGCGAGAGGATCGCGACACCGTTATATCCCTTCTGGCCGACCTGGGCGACGTGCGGGAAGCCGAAGCCCTGGAGCGCGGTCAGCGGAAAGCAGCCCTCCGGGCATTTCGTCTCTTGCAGGCAGACGACGTCGGACCCGATCGCGTCCACCGCGCGCCCGACCTGATCCAGCCGGAGGCGCACGGAATTGATGTTCCAGGTGGTGATCTTGAAATGCAAGGAGCGCTCGGGTCGGACGGAGGCGGGTCACGGGACATGGCCGAGGCCGGCGCCCGGCTCAAGAGCGCTCTGGGCGTCGGCCCTATCTGCGCACGTTAAGCCCTGCTATCATGATAGCAATTAGGGGGAATGGTGGTGGCGCAGATTTTGGTTCGAGATGTGGAGGATGAGGTCAAGGCGCGCCTTCGGCGGCGGGCCGCACGCCACGGCCGCAGCATGGAGGCCGAGGTGCGCGATATCCTGCGGGCCGCGACGGCCGGGGACGACGGCGAGGAGGGCGGTCTCGGGAGGGAGATCGTCGCTCTGTTCGAGGGGATCGGACTGACCGAGGTCGAGGAGATCCCGGAACTTCGCGGCAACACGATCCGAGACCCGTTCGCGTGATCATCCTGGACACGAACGTCGTCTCGGCTCTCACGCGAGACACGCCCGAGCCCCGCGTGGTCGCCTGGCTCGATCGACAGCCGCGGACATCTGTCTGGATCACGGCCGTCACGGTGCTCGAGTTCAGGTTCGGTCTTGATCTCATGCCGGAGGGCCATCGCGCTTCGGCTCTGCGGGACCGCTTCGACCGTATGCTGGCGGAGGTCCTGGCGCGCCGGGTGGCGCCGTTCGATGAGGCCGCTGCGACCGCAACCGGCTCCCTCATGGCAGCCCGCCAGCGCCGCGGCCAGTCGCAAGAGTTGCGCGACAGCATGATCGCCGGCATCGCGCTGACCCGACGGGCCGTGATCGCCACGCGGAACGTCAGGCATTTCGCAGACCTGGGGCCGACGCTGATCGATCCATGGGCCGCGGCCTAAAGAAGCTTCCTGGCCTGTCGGCCGGCGTTGCCGGCATCAGGCGCCGGCGAACCGAAGTGGCGGTTCCCTCGCCTCCTCAGGGCGTGCCGCGGAGCATCACGTAATCGGCCGTGTAGGGCACCTCCGACACCGCGCCGGTCTGCGGGCAGGAGCCGGCCAGCGCGCCGCCTCGCGTGTTGATCCGCTGCACGACCTGCACGCCTGCCAGAGCGCCCTCGCCGGTCGACGTGACCGCGAGCCGGAGCCACGGAATGTCCTCCGGCCGCGACGCCGGCCGACTCGCCGCAACCTTCCCGATGATCCGGCTGCCGTCCCGGTGCTGCCAGCTGGGTCCGGCGAAATGCGTCCCGACGGCCTGGCCGTCGAGGAACAGGTCGGCGCGAGGCTCCCGGAACGCCCAGGCCGGCGCGCCGCCCGCGACCGCCCGGCATTCGTAGACCTGAACCCCCGTGGCCGAGAGCTTCATCAGCTGCTCGTCGCCGGGACGGTCCAGAGATGCAGCGTCTTGGGCGCGCGCCGACCCGACGCAAGCGACGACCAGCGCCGCCGAGAGAAGATGCTTCACGTCCGATCCTGGGTTCGCGGCCAAGCGAGAGAAGATGCTACGCCGTGATGACGCCGCGCGGCAGTGACGCGCCGTCGGCCTCTCGTTTCGGGTTTCGACCCGATTTGGCCGATCGCGGAGCGGCACGGCATCGGTGTTTCAGGTGATCGTGAGGGACCTGACCGAGGGATCCGGCCTGGGCCTGGCCGCCCCGGTGAGGCTCACTCCACCGGGCGCATGAAGTTCAGCATGAATACCCGGGGGTCGATGGTCGCGTTGCGCTCGATGTTCGAGAGGGCGACCGTCGTCGTGTAGCCCTGGGGATCGACGACCCGCCAGCGCTTCAGCGTCGTGACCTCCGGGTCGAAGGTGAGCGCGATCCGCGACGTGCCGCCGAGCGTCGAGGCATCCTCCACCGTGATCGTCACGCCGTCGCGGTCGCTCGTCACTCCCGTGACCGTCGATTCGCGGGCGAGGTCGATCCTGCTCGACAGGAGGAACTTCAGCGGCGTCTGGCCGATCGGGTAGGGGTCGGCCGTGTTCAGCTTGCGGTCGCGCACGAGCACGGTCGAGCCGTCGGACACGACCTCGAGGGTCGAGGGCTTGTCGTATTCGAACCGCACCTTGCCGGGCCGCGCGAGGTAGAGCGTGCCGCTCGAGCGCCGGCCGTCGCCGCCGACCTGGGAGAACTCGGCCGAGAGCGTCTTCACCCCGTTGAGCGTCGCGTTCGCGCGCTCGACGACGCTCCGCGCATTCGCCCCGGCGAGCTCGCCCGCGACGGGCAGGATCGGGAGCGGAGCGGCGGGGGCGGGAGCGGGCCGGACCGAGCCCGTCGCGACGATCTCGACCGGGCGTGCGAGCGAAGCCGGACGGCGCGGGGGCAGAACCGTCACGACGGGCGCGGCCTGCGCGACCCCGCCCGCGGCGAGGACCAGCCCCGCCGCCCACCTTATCCGCCTCGTCGGCATGGCACGCTCCTCGAACGCTCGGGCCCGCGATCCGCCCTCAGGCGGACCGGCCTTCAATCCTCGATGTCGGCGCGGGCGCGATCCTCCATGAGGATCTCGCGCTTGCCCGCATGGTTCGCCGGCCCGACGATGCCTTCATTCTCCATGCGCTCCATGATGGAGGCCGCGCGGTTGTAGCCGATGCCGAGCCGGCGCTGGATATAGGACGTCGAGGCCTTCTTGTCCCGGAGCACGACCTGGATGGCCTGGTCGTAGAGGTCGCCGCCCTCCTCGCCGAAGGCCGGCGCGAAGGCGCCCTTGTCCATGACGGGGCCGTCCTCCTCGGCGACGCCCGCCTCCTCGTCGCCCGTCGTCACGGCGTCGAGATATTGCGGCCGGCCCTGCGACTTGAGGTGCGCCACGACCTTCTCCACCTCGTGATCGGACACGAAGGGGCCGTGGACGCGGGTGATCCGTCCCCCGCCCGCCATGTAGAGCATGTCGCCCTGGCCGAGCAGCTGCTCGGCGCCCATCTCGCCGAGGATCGTGCGGGAATCGATCTTGGACGTGACCTGGAAGGAGATCCGGGTCGGGAAGTTCGCCTTGATCGTGCCCGTGATGACGTCGACCGACGGGCGCTGCGTCGCCATGATGAGGTGGATGCCGGCCGCGCGCGCCATCTGGGCAAGGCGCTGGATCGCGCCCTCGATGTCCTTGCCGGCGACCATCATGAGGTCGGCCATCTCGTCCACGATCACGACGATGTAGGGCAGGGGCGAGAGCTCCATCTCCTCGGTCTCGAAGATCGGCTCGCCCGTCTCGCGGTTGAAGCCGGTCTGGATGGTGCGGGTGATGACCTCGCCCTTCTCGGCCGCCTCCTGCACGCGGGCATTGAACCCGTCGATGTTGCGGACGCCGAGCTTCGACATCTTCTTGTAGCGCTCCTCCATTTCCCGGACCGCCCATTTCAGGGCGACGACGGCCTTCTTGGGGTCCGTGACGA
>JAFAPJ010000122.1 GCA_019247255.1 Methylobacteriaceae bacterium
CGGGCACCAGTACCTGCGCATGGTGTCCGGCCTGCCGAAGACCTTCCGTCGCCTCATCGCGGGCGAACGGCTCCGGATCGGCGGGCGCGACTTCGAGGTGCTGACGGGCGGCGGCCACGCGCCGGAGCAGATCCTCCTTTACGAGACCTCGGCAGGCCTCCTCCTCTCGGCCGACCAGGTGCTCGCCCGCATCTCGCCGAACGTCAGCGTCTTCCCGCGCGACCCGGAGGGCGATCCCCTCGGCATCTTCCTGCGCTCGCTGCGCGCCCTGAAGGAGCGGCTGCCGGCCGACGTGCTGGTCCTGCCCGGCCACGACCTTCCCTTCCGCGGGCTGCACGAGCGGCTCGACGCTATGTCTGCGCATCATGCCGAACGCTGCGCCGCGATCGTCGAGGCCTGTCGCGACCGGCCGCGCTCGGCGGCCGAGCTCGTGCCCCACATCTTCAATCGCCCGCTCGACCCGCATCAGACGGGCTTCGCCTTCAGCGAGGTCCTGGCGCATGTGAACTATCTGCGCCGCCGCGGACGGCTCTCGGCCGCGCGCGGCCAGGACGGGGTGATGCGGGTCGCGGCCTCGTGACGCTTGCCCGGGCGCCGCGCGGCTCCCAATCTGCGCCCGGCCGCCGGAGGACGACGCGATGACCTTCCAGGACACGGGCGCGAGGATCGCCCGGGAGGACCGGCTCGAGAAGCTCGCGACGGTCGCGGTGCAGGTCGGGCTCGGCCTCCGCCCGGGCCAGGAGCTCGTGATGACGGCGCCGCTCGACGCCCTGCCGCTCGCGCGCGCGATCACGGAGCAGGCCTATCGGGCGGGCGCCTCGAATGTCACGACCCTGTACACGGACGAGCTCGCGACTCTTCTGCGCTTCACCCATGCCGACGATGCGGCCTTCGACGCTGCGCCGGCCTGGCTCTACGAGGGCATGGCGGCGGCCTACCGGGCCGGCGCCGCCCGGCTCGCGATCACGGGCGACGACCCCTCGCTGCTCGCGGGCCAGGACGCCGAGAAGGTGGCGCGGGCCAATCGGGCGCGCTCGAAGGCCTACCTGCCGGCGCTCGAGCTCATCGCGGGCTTCGCCACGAACTGGACGATCGTCTCGGCCGCGACCCCAGCCTGGGCCCGGGCCGTCTTTCCGGGCGAGCCGGACGAGGTGGCGGTCGCGCGGCTCTGGGACGCGATCTTCGCGGCCTCCCGGATTGAGGGAGACGACCCCGTGGCGGCCTGGGCGGCGCATAATGCGGATCTGCGGCGACGGACCGAGTTCCTGAACGCGAAGCGATACCGCGCGCTGCGCTACCGCGGGCCGGGCACCGACCTCGAGGTCGGTCTCGCGGACGAGCACGAGTGGCATGGCGGCGCGACGCGGGCCGGTAACGAAATCGTGTGCAACGCCAACATCCCGACCGAGGAGGTCTTCACGACCCCCCACAGGTTGCGGGTCTCCGGCACCGTGACCTCGACGAAGCCCCTCGCCTATCAGGGGACCGTGATCGAGGAGATCCAGGTCCGCTTCGAGGAAGGCCGGATCGTCGAGGCCGCGTCCCGGACAGGCAAGGCCGTCCTCGAGAAGGTGCTCGACACCGACGAGGGCGCGCGTCGCCTCGGCGAGGTCGCGCTGGTCCCGCATTCCTCGCCGATCTCGCGCTCGGGGCTTCTCTTCTACAACACGCTCTTCGACGAGAACGCCGCGAGCCACATCGCGCTCGGCCAAGCCTATTCGAAATGCATTCGGGGCGGCCTCGCCATGGGCGAGGACGATCTCGTCGCGCATGGCTGCAATCGAAGCCTCATCCATATCGACTGGATGATCGGGTCGGGCGAGATCGCGGTCGACGGCGTCACCGCGGACGGGGTCGTCGAGCCTCTGATGCGGCATGGCGAATGGGTGAGCCGCTCATGAAGTCGGGGCCTCCCTCGGTGCGCGCAATCCTCGGTCGAGGGCGGCGCAGGCTCGCGCCTCGCCTTGGCTCGGCGGAGAGCGCGTCGAAGCTTCGTCCCCCGCCATACAGCCCGCCCGCCCCTGAGAGATCTTCAACCTACTGGTAACGTTCCAAGACTGACAGTTTGCGTCAGAATTGACGCGAGTTGTCATGCTTCCCCGTTTCTCCGACCTGCGTGTCCAGAACAAGATCCTGATCGTCTTGCTCGTGGCCGGCGCGGGTGCGCTGCTCAGCCTTGTCTTCACGACCTCGCGCATGCAGCACGTCCGCGGGATCTATGCGGACCTCACGAGCAGCCAATATCCGGCCCGGCTGGAGGCGGCGCGGTTCACGCGCGCGATGCTGGAGACGTTTCACGCGGCCTACGCGGCCATCTCGTTCGACGGTGCGGCCAAGGAGGCCGGCGAGGCGGCGGCCGAGGCGCGCGATGCCATGAGGCGGGCTCTCGCGCATATCGACGGCTCGATGAGCCTCGATCCCCAACGCGCCGAGGCGTTCAGGCCCTTGCGCGCCCGCTTCGAGGCGATGCGGCCGAAGATCGACGGCGCGATCGAGAAAGGCCTCGCGGACGATGCCCGGCAATTCGATCTGATCCGGAAGCTCGAGCCCGAGTTCCAGGCGATCACGCACGACGCGCTGCGGATCAACAACGCGTTCATCGACGATCTCAAGGCGGACGCGCATCGCGCCTCGGGGCATGTCGACGAGGCCGTCACCGTCGCCTACGCGCTCGGCCTCGCCTCGATCGCGGGCTGCCTCGGCTTCGGTGTGGCGGTCGGCCGGTTCGGCATCGCGCGTCCGCTGACCCGGCTCAACGGGCGCATGACGAGCCTCGCGGAGGGCGACGTCGCGGCGGAGGTGCCGCATCGCGAGCGCCGGGACGAGATTGGCCGGATGGCGCGTTCCGTCCAGGTGTTCAAGGATGGGGCGATCGAGAAGCTGCGTCTGGAGGGTGAGAGCCAGGAGCAGCGGCGTGCGGCGGAAGCGGAGCGGGCGGCGGCCGAGCGCGAGCGGGAAGCGGCGCGGGCCGCGCAGGAAGCCGTGGTGTCGGCGCTGGCGGGGGCCCTGGCGCGGCTCGCGGAGGGCGACCTCGCCTGCCGCATCGGGCAGGCTTTCCCGGCCGAGTACGAGGGGCTCCGCCGCGA
>JAFAPJ010000127.1 GCA_019247255.1 Methylobacteriaceae bacterium
CCCCCCGGCACCGTGAAGGGGAGGGCCATGCGCGAGATCGCGGCGCGCGCGACGTTCTCCACCGCCTCAGGGCTCGCGCGACCGAGAACGAGCACGAACTCGTCCCCGCCGATCCGCGCCACGAGATCGCCCGGTCGGCAGCTCGCCTTCAGCGCCTTGCCGACCTCGACGAGCAGCGCGTCGCCGGCCGCGTGACCGAGCGAGTCGTTGACGGCCTTGAACCCGTCGAGATCGACGCAGAGCACCGCAAGCTGCTCGCCTGGCCGGCTGGCGAGGTCCGCGAGCGACTTCTCGAGCGCTTCCCGCAGGCGGGCGCGGTTCGGCAACCCCGTCAGCGCGTCGTGATAGGCGAGCCGGACCGCGGTCTGGCGTGCCTCGACCTCCGCCGTCACGTCGAGGCAGACCCCGAGAAAGCGCTCGCCCGAGCGCGTCGCGACGCGTCGGCCGACGTCGCGGATCCAGCGTTGCCCGGTGTCGCCGAGCACGCGAAACTCGATCTCGTAGGGTTCGCAGCGCTCGATCGCGCCGTCGATCGCCGCGCGAACGGCGGCCCGATCATGGGGGTGCACCGCCGCGATGAAGTTGTCGATCGAGGCGACGCTGCAGCCGAGCACGTCCGCCGGGTCGCCGAAGCGAGCCACGGCGTCAGACGCCATGTCACGCTCCCAGATGTACATCCGGGCCGCGCTCAGGGCGAAGAGGAGCCGCTCGTCGTCGCGCGTCGAAAAGCTCGCCGAGTGGGGGCCGCGGCCCTCCTCGCGGAGCTCGACGAGAGCTTCAGTGAGGCTCAGGGCGGTCTGCATCCGGCACTCCTCCTGTGAGCCGCGGCTGCGGAAGCGGGAAGGATTACCGATGAAGACGACGAGTAAAGGATGTGTTTTGATCAAACTGTCGAGGTTCATGCGCCGCATGTCGGCCGCGTAATTCGCGCGGCAAGAGCGCCGGTGAAGCTTGGCCGCGAGGCGCACTCCTTTTTGACGAAGTCCGGAACATAGCTGCGACGCGACGGGCGCGCGTCGAGACAGGTGCACGTCAGATGAGGCGCAGACCCTTCAGGCTCGCGTGACCTTCGCGGCCCACGATGATGTGGTCGTGGACGATGATCCCGAGGGGCTTGGCGACCTCGACGATCTGACGCGTCATCTGGATGTCGGCGTTGGACGGCGTCGGGTCGCCGGACGGGTGGTTGTGCACGAGGATCACGGCGGTCGCCGAGAGCTCGAGGGCGCGCCGAACGACCTCGCGCGGATAGACCGGCGTGTGGTCGACGGTCCCGGATTGCTGCACCTCGTCCGCGATGAGGGCATTGCGCTTGTCCAGGAACAGGAGGCGGAATTGCTCGCGATCCGCGAAGGCCATCGCGGTGCGGCAATACTCGATGACCGAGCTCCAGGAGGAGAGAACGGGCCGCGAAGCCACCGCGCCCCGCGCGATGCGCCGGGCGCTCGCCTCGACGATCTTGAGATCGAGGACGACGCCGTCCCCGACGCCGTCGACCTCGCGCAAACGATGAACCGGTGCCGCAAGAACCTCGGCGAAGGAGCCGAAGCGGCGGATGAGCTCCTTCGCGATCGGCTTCACGTCGCGCCGCGGGATCGATCGGAACAGGACGAGCTCGAGCAGCTCGTAATCCGGAAGGCTGTCGCCGCCGGCCTCCTCGAACCTGGCCCGCAAGCGCTCGCGATGACCGAGGTAATGCGGGACGGCCTCCGGCGCGCTCATGGGCAGGGCCGGCGCGGTCAGGCCCGGACGTCGTAGGGCGGGCGGTGGTAGCCCTTCGGCGAGAAGGTGAAGACCTCGACCCCTGTCTCCGTCACGCCGACCGTGTGCTCGAATTGAGCCGAGAGCGAGCGGTCGCGCGTAACCGCCGTCCAGCCGTCGGACAAAACCTTCACCTGCGGCCGACCGAGATTGATCATGGGCTCGATCGTGAACAGCATGCCGGGCTTCAGGAGCACGTCGTAGCTCGGCTCAACGTAGTGGAGGATCGTCGGCGCGTCATGGAAAACGCGCCCGAGCCCGTGACCGCAGAAATCCCGGACCACCGAGCAGCGCTCGCGCTCGGCATGGCTCTGGATCGCAGCTCCGATCGCGTTCGTGGTACGGCCGGGCGCCACCGCCTGGACGCCGCGCATCAGGCATTCGTGGGTGACGTCGCACAGCCGCGCGGCCTTCCTGGGGACCTCGCCCACGAAGAACATGCGGCTCGAATCGCCGTACCAGCCGTCGAGGATGAGCGTGACGTCGATGTTGAGGATGTCCCCGTCGCGCAGCGGCCGATCGTTCGGGATGCCGTGGCAGACGACGTGATTGATCGAGGTGCAGATCGATCTCGGGTAGCCCCGATACAGGAGCGTCGCGCAAAAAGCGCCGTGATCGGCCGCGAAGCCGGACACGAGGTCGTCGAGCTCCTGGGTGGTGATCCCGGGGCGGACATGCTCGCACAGGAGGTCGAGCGCTTCCGCCGTGAGGCGGCCGGCGCGCCGCATCCCCGCGAAGGCTTCGGCACCGTGGATCGGGACCTCGTTCGCGCGGCGGCGATCGAGCTGGTCGGCTTCGTCGAGATTCATGGAGGCTCAGGCGTCGAGCCCGCGAATGTAGAGCCGTGACGCCTGGGCGCAAGGCGGGAGGCGCGCGCGGGCTTGCTCCTGGCGCCTCGCGGATGCGATGAGCCGCGCTCCATGATCGATGCCGAACCTTACGGCGCCTATGCCCCGCGCGGGCTCGTGCGCCGCGCCATGGAGACGACGCGAGCGCTGCCGCATTCCTGGGTGAACCGTCGCGTCACCAACGTCATCCGCAAGATCGCGCTCTCCAAGCTGAAGGGCGCCCCGGTCGACCTGGAGGCGCTGGGCTTCCGCATGCGCGTGCGGCCCGAGCGCAACATCTGCGAGAAGCGCATGATGTTCGCGCCGCATACCTTCGATCCCGACGAGCTGAAGCTCATCACGGAGCGGCTGCGTCCTGGGTTCACCTTCGTGGATATCGGGGCGAATGTCGGGGCCTATTCCCTCTTCGTGGCGTCGCGGGCGGGGCCGACGGCGCGCATCCTCGCGGTGGAGCCGCAGCCCGACATCTTCGATCGGCTCATCTTCAACATCCGGCTCAACGCCTTCGCGACCATCAAGGCTCTCGCCTGCGCGGTCGCCGACAAGGCGGGCGAGCTGACGCTCTTCGTCGACGGGGCGAATAGCGGCGAGTCGAGCGTCAAGATCGTCGGCCTGTCCGACGGCGATCAGCTGCGCGTGCGCGCCTGCACGCTCCTCGATCTTCTCACGGAGGAGGGCTTCGAGGCGGTCGACGCGATGAAGCTCGACGTCGAGGGCGCCGAGGACCTCATCCTCGAGCCGTTCCTGGCCCAGGCGCCGGACGGGCTCTGCCCGTCGCTCCTCATCCTCGAGAATGCGCGCCGGCAATGGCAGGTCGACCTGCCGGCGCTTCTCGCCGCCCGGGGTTATCGCGAGATCGCCCGCACGCGGCTCAACCTCGTCTACGAGCGCGCGCCGAACGCGCCGGGGAGCGACAAACGATGGGCGACGCGATCGTCACGGCCGCGATCCTGGTGATCGGCGACGAGATCCTGTCCGGGCGGACGAAGGACAAGAACATCGGGCACATCGCCGAGAACCTGACGCGGGTCGGCATCGAGCTCCGCGAGGTCCGGGTGGTGCTGGACGTCGAGGCCGAGATCGTGGCGGCGCTCGACGCGCTCCGGACCCGGTACGGCTACGTCTTCACGACGGGCGGCATCGGCCCGACGCATGACGACATCACCGCCGATTGCGTGGCGAAGGCCTTCGGGGTCGGGATCGACGTCGATCCGCGCGCGGTCGACATGCTGCTGCAGCGCATCGCCCGCGAGGACCTCAACGAGGCGCGGCTTAGGATGGCGCGCATCCCGGACGGGGCCGAGCTCATCGAGAATCCGATTTCGCGGGCGCCGGGCTTCCGGATCGGCAACGTCATCGTCATGGCGGGCGTGCCGGCCATCATGCAGGCGATGCTGGACAACGTGCTGCCGACCCTGACCGGAGGGCCGCCGGTCCTGTCCGAGACGATCGATGCGGCAGGCCTGCCCGAAGGCCGCTATGCGGCCGACCTCGGGGTGCAGGCGTCCGGCTTCCCCGACCTCTCGATCGGCTCCTACCCCTCGTACTCGCCGGCGGGCTTCACGAACCAGATCGTGGTGCGCGGACGCGATCCGGCCCGGCTCGCGGAGGCCGCCGCCGCCATCCGAGCGATGGTCGCCCGGCTCGCGCCCGAACGGGTGGAAAGCTGAGATCGACCGCGCCGGCCCGGCTCTTGTTTGGGTCTGGCCGCACCAGCGCCCGACAAGTTGGGAAAAGCCGGCGTGCGCGCACGCTCGTCCTCTCCGGTCGATCGTGACGCAACTCGTCAGCGTGCGTCTTAACTAGCCGATCAGCGCCCAGCTGTCAAGTATTTATTCCTGTTAACGCGCATCGTCGGCGTGAAGCTCGCGCAGACGATTGTGAAAAGCTGAACGCTGCCAAGGGTTTCAACAGTTCGGCGCATTTCGGGCCCCAACTGTTGAAACCGCTAAGCTCTGGACGCCAATCGGGCAAGATATTGGTGCGGACGGCGGGGGTCGAACCCGCACGGGCTCGCGCCCGAGGGATTTTAAGTCCCTTGCGTCTACCGGTTTCGCCACGTCCGCGGGGCCGCGCCGAACGGCGGGGGTCGCGCTCTATCGCGCGTCGGGGCGCCAACCGTAAAGCCAGGCCTGCCGGTCGGCCATGCCGTCCGGTCCGAGCCGGGCCATGACGAGGTTGCGGGCGAGCGCGACCGGCCCGCGCGCATGGAAGATCCGGCCGTTGCGGCGCGCCGTCGCCTGCACTCGGCAGACGCGAGGCAGGCGCGTCCGCCGGTACGCCGCGAGCGCCGCGGCCGGGTCGGTCTCCCGGGCGAGGCAGGACGCGAGCACGGCCGCGTCCTCGATCGCGAGCGCGCCGCCCTGCGCGAGATACGGGAGGACGGGATGCGCGGCGTCGCCGAGCAGCGCGACCCGGCCGCGACCGGCCGTGCGGGCCGGCAGGTCGGCGAGGGACCAGGCCGACCAGGCCGGCGCGGCCGCGAGGAGCGCCGCAAGGGGAGGGGCGGCATCCGCGAAGGCGGCCAGCACGGCGTCGCGCTCGACCGGAGCCGACCAGCCCTCGACGGGCGCGGGGCGCGGCGCGACCGCCACGACGTTGACGAGGCGTCCGGCCGCGATCGGGTAATGGACGACATGGCGGCCGGGCCCGAGCCAGAGGCCCGTGTCGGGTCGGGCGAGGGAGACCGGCGCGGCTTCGCGCGGCACGAGCGCCCGGTAGGCGACCTCGCCCGAGAAGGCCGGAACCCGCCCGTCGCCGAGCAGCGTCCGGGTCGCGGAGCCGATCCCGTCCGCTCCGACGGCGAGGTCAGCCTCGAGCGTCTCGGCCTGGCCGGAACCCGTCGCGAGCGTCAGGCGGACGCGACCGCTCGCCTCGTCGATCGACGTCAGGCTCCGCCCGACCTTGATGCGGATCTCGGGGCGGCCCCGCACCGCGTCGAGGAGGGCCGTCTGCAGGTCCTGGCGTCCGATGACGAGGTAGGGCGAGCCGTGAAGCTGCTCGAGCTCGGGGCCGAGCCGCATCGCGCCGATCGCGGCGCCGGTGCGCAGGCTTCGGATCGCGACGCCGGACGGTTCGCAGGCGGCGCGACGAACGGCCGTCTCGAGGCCGAGCTCCCAGAGAACCCGGGTCGCGTTGGGCGACAGCTGGATGCCGGCGCCCGCCTCCCCGAAGCCGGTCCGCCGCTCCGCGATCGTCACCGAATGACCCTGGCGGGCGAGCGCCAGCGCCGCCGTCAGCCCGCCGATGCCGGCTCCGACGACGGCGACTGCGAGACCCATGAGCAGATCGGACCGCCCTCAGGCCGCCGCTTCGCGATCGTCCCAGATGCAGGCGGCGGGCTCCGCCTCGCCGGCCGAGAGCGTGGGCTTGAACTTGTAGAGCGTGCCGCAATAGGAGCAGATCACCTCGTCGTCCCGCCCCATGTCGATGAAGACGTGCGGGTGATCGAAAGGCGGCCGCGCCCCGATGCACATGAACTCGCGCGAGCCGACATGGATGGCGGTCACCCCCGGATCGTTGTGGAAATGAGGAACGCCCTGGTCGTGTGCCATCTCGGTCGCCTTGGGCCGGCGGGCCCGGCCCGCGGCGGGGCGCTCTCTCGCATGGGGGGCGGGGGCGGGCAACCGCCGGCGAGGCGCCACGCGTGACCCTCCCCGAGCCGACCATCGCGCGGCTGCCCGAGGCCGCGATCGCCTTCGTGGACCTGCCGCCCGCGCCCGAAACCCAACCGAGGCCCGTCCCGGTTCTCCTCATCCACGGCTTCGCGTCGAACCACGTCGTGAACTGGGTTTCGCCCTCCTGGACGAGCGTGCTCGCGCGCGCCGGGTACCGGGTCGTCGCGCTCGACAACCGGGGCCACGGCCGGAGTGAGCGCTTCTACGAGCCGTCCGCCTACCACACGGACCGGATGGCGGCGGACGCCGTCGCGCTCCTCGACCATCTCGGCATCGGGGCGGCCGACGTTATGGGCTACTCGATGGGAGCCCGGATCACGGCCTTCCTTGCCGCGCACCACCCGGGGCGTGTCCGCGCGGCGCTGCTCGGCGGGCTCGGCATCCACCTCGTCGAGGGCGTCGGCCTGCCGCTCGGCATCGCGGACGCCATGGAGGCGCCCTCGCTCGACGGCCTCACGGATCCGATGCAGCGCATGTTTCGCGCCTTCGCCGAGCAGACCGGCAGCGACCTGAAGGCGCTCGCGGCCGGCATCCGCGGCTCGCGCCAGGTGATGAGCCGGGAAGAGGTCGCGTCCATCCTGGCGCCGACCCTCGTCTCGGTCGGGACCCGCGATCCGATCGCCGGCTCGGCGGAGGCGCTTGCCCGGCTCCTGCCGAACGGACGTTCTCTCGACATCCCCGGGCGGGATCACAATCTTGCTGTGGGCGACCGGGTCCACAAGGAGGGCGTTCTCGCCTTCCTCGCGGCCCTCGACGGGTGAGCGCCGCCGCGGCGTTCCGGAGCGGCGCCCCGTCATGCTAAGCTCGGGCCAACAGG
>JAFAPJ010000051.1 GCA_019247255.1 Methylobacteriaceae bacterium
GAGGACGCGCTCGGCAAGATCAGGCTCACGGCGGACGACCTGGGTCTCCGCCGGCTCAAGAACATCGGCCGCTCCATCCATGTCTATGCGGTCCGGCCGGCGCCGGCGGAGAGGCTGCCGGCAACGGTCGGGGCGGAGCGTCAGACCCCCTCGTCCGGAGCGCCGCAGCCCTCGCTGCCGCTGCCCGACAAGCCGTCCATCGCGGTCCTGCCCTTCGCCAATCTCAGCGCCGATCCCGAGCAGGATTATTTTGCCGACGGGGTGGTGGACGACATCATCAACGCCCTGTCGCGGGTCGATTGGCTCTTCGTGATCGCCCGCAACTCGTCTTTCACCTACAAGGGCCGGCAGGTCGGCTCGCGCGAGGTCGGCCGCGAGCTCGGCGTGCGCTATCTTCTCGAAGGATCGGTCCGCCGCGCCGGACCCCGGCTGCGGCTGAACGGCCAGCTCGTCGAGGCCGATACCGGCCACAACCTCTGGGCCGAGCGCTTCGACGGGAAGACGGACGACGTCTTCGCGCTGCAGGACATGATCACGGAGCGGGTCGTCTGCTCGATCGAGCCGCGGCTGCGGCGGCGCGAGCTCGAGCGGCTCCGGCAGAAGCCGACGAACAGCCTGGAGGCTTACGACCTCTGCCTGCGGGCGCTGCCCAACATCCATGTCGCGGCGGCGACCCGGGACACCAACGACGAATCGCTTCGCCTCCTGCACCAGGCGATCGCGATCGACCCGAATTACGCGCTCGCCCGCGCGCTCGCGGCCTGGGCGCATTTTGTCCGCAAGGCGCAAGGATGGTCGACGCCGGCGGAGGACGAGGCGGGCGCCCGGCTCGCCGAGGAGGCCTTCGCCCGCCACCAGGACGACCCGCACGTGCTCGGCTGCGCCGGGCACGCCTTCGCGTACCTGACCCACCGGCTCGATTTCGCGCAGCGCACGCTGGAGCGGGCCGTCGCGATCGCGCCGAACTCGCTGCGGGCGCTGAACAGCAGCGGCTGGGTCAACATCTACACCGTCCAGCCCAACGTCTCGCTCGCGCATTTCGAGCGGGCGATCCGGCTGAGCCCGGTCGATCCGGAGGTCGGCTACACCTTGTCCGGCATGTCCTTCTCCTATCATCAGCTCGGCCGCTACGCCGACGGGGTCGCGGCCGCCCGCAAGGCGATCGACGAGACGCCGAACTGGACGTCCAGCTATCGCGGCCTGATCATCAACCTCGTGGGGCTGGGCGAGATCGAGGAGGCCCGCGAGGTCGCCCGGCGGCTTCTCGAGCTCGATCCGGACGTGCGGGTGTCCAAGATGTCCCGCTTCACGCCCGTCCGGTCGGGCGCCTGGGTGGAAAGCTACGCGGAGGCGCTGCGGGCGTCGGGCATTCCCGAGTGAGGCACCGCGCCGCCGGCGATCGGGCCTTGGCACGCGGGCCGCGACCCGTTAAGGGATGGCGCATGTCTTGAATATTGAGCGGTCGACGGTCCCTTGCGGGCCGGCGGTCGCTTTCGCGTTCCGGCCGGTCTCCGGCCGGAAGGACGGTGGGCGCGAGGGTTTCGGCCCGAATGCCCGCCACGTCCTGTCCGAGACTGCAGGCGCCCGAGACCTTCTGCGAGGTCAACGGCTTAATCTCGCCTGCATAGACGGGGAAGCCGAATCGCCTCCGCCTGCGCGGAGGTCAGTAGACGGTTCGAACCATCTCGCCCAGCCCGCCGGCTTCCGGCGGACGGGGTGGACAGGGCTCTAAGACGCCGCTCCGCAGTTGCGGGACGGCTCCTGAAACCGGCGGGCCGCCCTGCGGTTCCGCCTCGGGCGGCAACGCCCGGAACTGGAGAGCCAAGGTGGACAGAGCAGCCAAGCGCGAGCTCGTCACGACCCTCAACGGCGTGTTCGCGAACACGTCCGTCGTCGTCGTGGCCCACTACAAGGGCCTCACGGTCGCCGACATGCAGAAGCTGCGCGCGCAGTTGAAGCAGGCCGGCGCTACCGTGAAGGTCGCCAAGAACCGCCTCGCCAAGATCGCTCTCGAAGGCACGGACGTCGCGTCCATCGGGCACCTCATGAAGGGGCCCACCCTGATCGCCTATTCGGGCGATCCGGTCGCGGCGCCGAAGGTCGCCGTCGACTTCGCCAAGGCCAACGACAAGCTCGTGATCCTCGGCGGAGCGATGGGCAAGACTGCCCTGAACCCGGAAGGCGTGAAGTCGCTCGCGACCATGCCGTCCCTCGACGAACTGCGCGCCAAGATCGTGGGCCTCATCCAGGCGCCCGCGACCAAGATCGCCCAGGTCGTCAACGCGCCGGCCGCCAAGCTCGCGCGCGTGTTCGGGGCTTATGCCAAGCAGGACGAAGCGGCCTGACGCGAAGCGTCGCGCCGCCTGAGCGGCGGCGCCCTCACCACCCCTGTTCGAACCGTTAGAGGATACCTACGTCATGGCTGATCTTGCAAAGCTCGTCGACGATCTGTCGTCGCTCACCGTCCTTGAAGCCGCCGAGCTCGCGAAGATGCTCGAGGAGAAGTGGGGCGTGTCGGCGGCGGCTGCGGTGGCCGTCGCGGCTGGCCCGGCGGCCGGCGGCGGCGCGGCCGCTCCGGCGGCTGAGGAGCAGACCGAGTTCACCGTCGTTCTCGCCGCGGCGGGCGACAAGAAGATCGAGGTCATCAAGGAGGTCCGCGCCATCACGGGTCTCGGCCTCAAGGAGGCCAAGGATCTCGTCGAGGGCGCGCCGAAGCCCGTCAAGGAGGGCGTCTCCAAGGACGACGCGGCCAAGCTCAAGGCCCAGCTCGAGAAGGCCGGCGCCAAGGTCGAGCTGAAGTGACGTTGCTGGCATGCATCTGCATGCCCACGACGTCGTCCCGGACGGCTGCAGGTCCATCCGGGAACTCGATGCGATGAGCCCCTTGGCTCACGGCATCGGAGTGGCCGGGTTGTGTCCGGCCGTGACGGCGTAGCGAGTGACGGCGGTCTCGGGCCAGCGGGCCCGGGGCCGCCATTGCCGTTCCCGGGCTCGGGGACGGAATTTCCACCGGCGGACGATCCGCCGACGCCTGACCGGGCTCTCTCGAGGAGGAAGCCCGGTCAGGCGTTCTTCGACACGAGGTCCACGATGGGCACCACGCTGGCAGGTCGCAAGCGTATTCGCAAGTTCTTCGGCAAGATCCGTGAAGTTGCCGAGATGCCGAACCTGATCGAGGTTCAGAAGGCATCGTACGATCAGTTCCTGATGGTGGACGAGCCGCAGGGCGGCCGCCCGGACGAGGGCCTGCAGGCCGTCTTCAAGTCGGTGTTCCCGATTTCGGACTTCTCGAACTCCGCGCTGCTCGAGTTCGTCAAGTATACCTTCGAGCCGCCCAAGTACGACGTCGACGAGTGCCGCCAGCGGGGGATGACCTTCTCGGCTCCCCTGAAGGTGACGCTGCGTCTCATCGTGTTCGATGTCGACCCGGACACGGGCGCCAAGTCGGTCAAGGATATCAAGGAGCAGGATGTCTACATGGGCGAGATGCCGCTCATGACGGACAACGGCACCTTCATCGTGAACGGCACCGAGCGCGTGATCGTCTCGCAGATGCACCGCTCGCCGGGCGTCTTCTTCGACCACGACAAGGGCAAGACGCACTCGTCGGGCAAGCTGCTCTTCGCGGCCCGGATCATTCCGTATCGCGGCTCCTGGCTCGACATCGAGTTCGACGCCAAGGACATCGTGCACGCGCGCATCGACCGGAAGCGCAAGATCCCGGTCACCTCGCTGCTCTTCGCGCTCGGCCTCGATTCGGAAGAGATCCTGTCGACCTTCTACGGTCGGCTCGTCTACGCGCGCGACAACAAGGGCTGGCGCATCCCCTTCGACGCCGAGCGCATGCGCGGCTTCAAAGCGAGCGTCGACCTGATCGACGCCGATACGGGCGAGGTCGTGCTCGAGACGGGCAAGAAGCTGACCGTGCGGCAGGCGCGCCAGATGGCCGAGAAGGGCCTGAAGGCCCTGCGCGCGACGGACGAGGACATCATCGGCCAGTACGTGGCCGAGGACCTGGTCAACATGCAGACGGGCGAGATCTACGCCGAGGCCGGCGAGGAGATCACCGACAAGCTGTACAAGGCGCTGGCCGAGACCGGTCTCGACGAGATTCCGGTGCTCGACATCGACCATGTCACGATCGGGCCCTACATCCGCAACACGCTCGCGGTCGACAAGAATTCGGTCCGCGAGGGCGCCCTCTT
>JAFAPJ010000063.1 GCA_019247255.1 Methylobacteriaceae bacterium
AAGGAGCCGCCCAGGAAGGTGAGCGGCGTCACGACGAGGAGCGGCACGAGCTGCAGCTTCTCGAAGCTGTCCGCCCAGATGCCGATCACGAAGCCGAACAGGCTGAAGGTGATCGAGGTGAGGAGCAGGAACGCGACCATCCAGGCCGGATGCGCGACCCGGAGCGGCACGAAGAAGGCCGCCGTGATGAGGATGATGACCCCGAGAATCACGGATTTCGTCGCCGCCGCCCCGACGTAGCCGAGCACGATCTCGGCCGGCGAGATCGGTGCGGAATGCAGCTCGTAGATCGTGCCCGTGAATTTCGGCAGGTAGATCGCGAAGGAGGCGTTGGCGATGCTCTGGGTCAGAAGCGACAGCATGACGAGGCCCGGCACGATGAAGGTGCCGTAGCCGATGCCGTCCACCTCGCTGATCCGCCCGCCGATCGCGGAGCCGAAGACCACGAAATAGAGCGCCGTCGACAGGACGGGGGCCACGATGCTCTGCAGCACTGTGCGGCCCGTGCGGGCCATCTCGAAGCGGTAGATCGCGCCGACCGCGTGGGTGTTCATGCCGCGCGCGCTCCCGAGACGAGGCCGACGAAGATCTCCTCGAGCGAGCTCTGCTCCGTGCGCAGATCCCGGAACGCGATCCCTGCCTCGCGCAGGTCGGCGAGCAGGGTCGTGATCCCGGTCCGCTCGGCCTGGCTGTCGTATTCGTAGACGAGCTCGTGCCCTCCGCCCGCGAGCGCGAGCCCTTGCGCGGCGAGCGCCGGCGGCAGCGCGGCGAGCGGCTGGCCGAGCTGGAGCACGAGCTTCTTGCGCCCGAGCTGGCGCATCAGCTCCGCCTTCTCCTCCACGAGGATCACCTCGCCTTTCGAGATGACGCCGATCCGGTCCGCCATCTCCTCGGCTTCCTCGATGTAGTGGGTCGTCAGGATGATGGTGACGCCCGCCTCGCGCAGCTGGCGCACGAGCCGCCACATGTCGCGCCTGAGCTCGACGTCGACGCCGGCCGTCGGCTCGTCGAGGAAGAGTACGCGCGTCTCGTGCGCGAGCGCCTTCGCGATGAGGACGCGCCGCTTCATGCCGCCCGAAAGCGTCATGATGCGCGCATCCTTCTTCTCCCAAAGGGAGAGATCGCGCAGCACTTTCTCGATATGGGCGGGGTTGGGCTTCTTGCCGAAGAGCCCGCGGCTGAACGCGACCGTCGCCTGCACGGTCTCGAACGCGTCCGTCGTCAGCTCCTGCGGCACGAGGCCGAGGATCGAGCGCGCGGCCCGGTAATCCGTCAGGATATCGTGGCCCTCGACGCTGACGCGTCCGCCGCTCGGCTGCACGATCCCGCACACGATGTTGATGAGGGTGGTCTTCCCCGCGCCGTTGGGCCCGAGGAGCGCGAAGATCTCGCCGCGGCGGATCTCGAGGTCGACGCCCTTGAGCGCCGCGAAGCCGGACGCGTAGGTCTTCGTCAGGCCGGAGATGGAGAGGGCGGGCGTCATAGGAGGCGAGCTGGCGTCGCCTCCTACGCCATGCGTGCCCGGGACGCCATCGGCTCACGGCTTGACCCGGCGCACGAGCGCGCGAGACTGGCATGCCGGAACGGTCGCGCCAGTCGACCGCCGGGTGCCGGAGGGGCGGATGCGAGAGCGAGACCGGAGCGGGCCGGACGAGGCGCGCGGGTGAACGCGATGCTGCCGGTCAATCTCGACCGAGACCGCCTGCGGGCGCATCACCGACTGATGTGGCGCATCCGGGCGCTCGAGGAGGTCGCGCTGCGCGGCCTCGACGAGAAGCTGGTGCTCGGCGCGATTCACCCCTCGATCGGCCAGGAGGCGGTCGCGGTCGGCGTCGTCGCGCATCTCGCGCGCGAGGACCTCCTGCTCTCCACCCATCGCGGCCATGGCCACACGCTCGCCAAGGGCGCCTCGAGCGGCGCGATGCTGCGCGAGCTCCTCGGCCGCGACGGCGGCACCTGCGGCGGCAAGGGCGGCTCGATGCATATCGCGGATTTCGGCGTCGGCATGCTCGGCGCGAACGGGGTCGTGGCGGCGAACATCGTGATCGCGGCGGGCGCGGCCCATGCCGTGAAGCTCAGGGGCGAGAACCGCGTCGTCGCGTGCTTCTTCGGGGACGGCGCGATCAATCGCGGGCCTTTTCTCGAGGGACTCAACTGGGCGGCCGTCTTCGGCCTGCCGGTCCTCTTCGTGTGCGAGGACAACCGCTACGCGGCGACGACCCGGACCGACACGATGACGGCCGGGCCCGGCGCCTCGGCCCGCGCCCGGTCGCTCGGCGTGCCGGCCGAGGAGGTCGACGGCAACGACGTGCTCGCGGTCGACGAGGTCGCGGCCCGGCTCGTCGGCGAGATCCGGGCGGGGGGCGGCCCGCGCCTTCTCCACGCCCATACCTGGCGGGTGACGGGCCATACGGGCGCGGATCCCGGCGCCTATCGTAGCGAGGACGAGACGAGGCGGGGCGCGGCGCTCTGCCCGATCCGCCGCGCGCGCGAGACGCTCGCGATCGCCGGGCTGATCCTGGCCGAGCTCGACGGGGACGAGGCGGAGGCCCGGCGCGAGATGGAGGCGGCCTATGCGGAGGCCCAGGCCGCGCCCTTTCCGCCCTTCGCGGCCGCCTTCAGCGACGTCCAGGACATCGGCGCGCCCCAGCACGCGGCCGCCGCATGAGCGAGCTCACCTATCTGGAGGCCGGACGCCTCGCGCTCGCCGAGGAGATGCGCCGCGATCCGCTCGTCTGGGTGGTCGGCGAGGATCTCGGCCGCGGCGGCGTCTTCGGGCAATATCGCGGCCTCGCGGCCGAGTTCGGCCCGGACCGCATCTCGGACGCCCCGATCTCGGAAGCCGCCATCCTCGGCGCGGCGGTGGGAGCCGCCATGATGGGGACGCGCCCCGTCGTCGAGATGCGCTTCTCCGATTTCGCGCTCTGCGCGATGGACGAGCTCGTGAATCAGGCCGCCAAGGCGCGCTTCATGTTCGGCGGGCAGACGCGCGTGCCGCTCGTCGTGCGGGAGCCGATCGGCATGTGGCGCTCCTCCGCCGCCCAGCATTCGCAGTCGCTGGAAGCCTGGTACGCGCATGTGCCGGGGCTCGTCGTCGCCTGCCCGGCGACGCCCGCCTGCAACAAGGGACTGCTCAAGGCCGCGATCCGCTGCGACGACCCGGTCGTCTACATGGAGCACAAGGGGCTCTGGCCGATGGAGGGCGAGGTACCAGACGATCCGGACTTCACCGTCCCGTTCGGCGAGGCGAGGCTCGTCGCCGAGGGCGGCGAGGCCACGATCGTTGCCTGGTCGGCGGCGGTTCACGTCGCGGCCGATGCGGCCCAGACCCTCGCGGCCGACGGCATATGGGTCGACCTCATCGACCTGCGCACCCTCTGGCCCTGGGACGAGAGCACGGTGCGCCGGAGCGTGCGCAAGACGGGCCGCCTCCTCGTCGCCCACGAGGCCGTGACGGTCGCTGGCTTCGGGGCCGAGATCGTCGCGACGATCGCGGAAGCAGAGGCCGCCTCCCTGCGCGCGCCGCCGCGCCGGCTCGGCTCGCCGCGGGCGCCCGTCGCCTACGCGCCGACCGCGGAAGCGGCGCTCCACGTCACGGCCGAGATGATCGCCGGGGCCGTGCGCGAGATGGTGCAGGGCGCGCCACGATAAGTTTCCCGGACGGCGGAGCACCGGCGCGCGAAGCATCTTCCCGGCCGGCAGCCGTCGCGTATAGGGTCCAGGCAAAAAGCAGCAGCAAGAAATCAGGAGGGAGCGAGATGACCAAGATGGGTGGAGCGTCGGCGAGCCGGCGCGCGGTTCTAGCGGGATCGGCCGCGAGCGTGTCGCTCTTCGCGATCGGCCGGGCGAGGGCCGCGGCCGATTTCAGCTACAAGTTCGCCACGAACCTGCCGGTCACGCATCCGTTGAACATCCGACTCCAGGAGAGCTTCGACCGCATTAAGAAGGACTCGAACGGCGCCTTCGAGATCAACCTGTTCCCGAACAACCAGCTCGGCGCCGATACCGACGTGCTCGGCCAGCTGCGCTCGGGCGCGGTCGAGTTCTTCACGCTCTCCGGAATCATCCTGTCGACGCTCGTGCCCACGGCCTCGATCTCCGGCATCGGCTTCGCGATGCCCGATTACGACACCGTCTGGAAGGCGATGGACGGCGAGCTTGGCGGGCTGATCCGGGCCGAGATCGCGAAGGCGAACATCTACGCGCTCGAGAAGATCTGGGACAACGGCTTCCGCCACATCACGATGTCCACGAAGCCGATCCGCACGCCGGACGACTTGCGGGACGTGAAGATGCGGGTG
>JAFAPJ010000176.1 GCA_019247255.1 Methylobacteriaceae bacterium
CTGTCGCCGGCTCTCGTTCCGAACGCGGAGACCTGGCTCGACTTCACCGACCTCGTCTTCATCGATCCGGTCGGCACGGGCTACAGCCGGGCGAACGGGTCCGACAGCGAGGTCCGCGACCGCTACTACACGATCGACGGCGACGTCGGCTCGATCTCGGCCGCGATCGGCCGCTGGCTGCGGGTCAACGAGCGGCTGACCTCGCCGAAATTCTTCCTCGGCGAAAGCTACGGCGGCTTCCGCGGCCCGCTCATCGCCCGCAAGCTCCAGACGGATCTCGGGACCGGGCTGTCGGGCCTCGTGCTCGTCTCGCCCGTCCTCGATTTCAGCTACATCACGCAGGCGCGCCACGCGCCGTTCGAGAATGTCGGCCGGCTACCCTCCTACGCGGCGGCGCGGCTCGAGAAGAGCGGCCCGGTCACCCGGGCGGCCCTCGCCGAGGTCGAGCGCTACGCGGCCGGCGATTACCTGCTCGATCTGACCCGCGGCCTCGCCGACCCGGAGGCGACCGACCGGGTCGTGAAGCGCGTGACCGAATTCACGGGGCTCGACCCCGAAATCGTGCGCCGGCGCGCCGGGCGGCTCGACCCCGATACGGTCGCGCGCGAGATCCGGCGCGGGGAGGGGCGGGAGGTCTCGCTCTACGACACGGCGGTGTCGAGCTTCGACCCCGACCCAAGCGCCGCGCGCTCAGGTTCGGGCGATCCGCTCCTCACCGCCATGCAGGCCCCGCTCACGAGCGCGATCGTCGACCACCTCTGGCGCCGGCTCGGCTGGGCGGTCCCGAACGCCCGCTACGAGCTGTCGAACGGCGCCGTCGGCGGCGCCTGGCGCTACGGACGCGGCCGGCGGGCGCCCGAATCCCTCGACGCCCTGAAGCAGGCCGTCGCGCTCGACCCGGCGATGCGGGTGCTGGTCACCCACGGCCTCACCGACCTCGTCACGCCGTACTTCGCGAGCGAGCTCCTGCTGCGCCAGATCCCGGTCTATGGCGGGGTGCCCCGCATCGGGCTCGCGACCTATCCCGGCGGCCACATGTTCTACACGCGCGATGCATCGCGGGCGGCCTTCCGGGCCGACGGGGAGGCGCTGATCCGCCGCGCGCTCGAAGGGCGCGGCCTCGGCCAGTAGCGGAGCGGACGGCGCGGCATGCGTCAGCCGAACGAGGTCGATTTCTGGCGCGGCTTCGCGCTGGTCTCGATCTTCATCAACCACATCCCGGGCTTCTTCTTCGAGCGCTTCACGCACCGGAATTTCGGTCTGTCGGACTCGGCCGAGCTCTTCGTGTTCCTGGCGGGCTGGTCGCTTCGCCGGCTCGTCGACGCGGCCGAAGGTCCGGTCGGGCTCGGGCGCCTCCTCCTCACGCTCGGCGCGCGCGGCGTGAAGCTCTACGCCGCGCAGATCCTCATCACGGTGGCGGCGCTCGGGGTCGTCGCGGCCTCCGCGGTCCTCCTCGAGGCGCCGCCCCTTCTCGAATGGAACAACGCCGCTCCGGTCTTCGCGGACCCCGTGCCGGCTCATATCGGGCTCGTCCTGCTGACCCATCAGCTCGGCTTCTTCGACATCCTGCCGCTCTACATTGTGCTGATGCTGGGCTCCCCGGCGCTCGCGATCGTGCACAAGGCTTCGCCGACCCTGGTGCTGCCGCTGTCGGTCGCGATCTACGCGGTCGTGCTCAGCTTCGGTCTCAACCTGCCCACCTGGCCGGCCGAAGGCACCTGGTACTTCAATCCATTCGCCTGGCAGCTCGTCTTCGTGCTCGGCTTCTGGCTCGCGGGCCGCTCGTGGCTCGGCGATTGGGCGCGCCGGCACGCGATGGCGCGCCGCGCGGTCGGCGCCGTGGTCCTGGCGGTCGGCGCGGTCGTCGTGCTGCGCGAGCTTCAGCCCGACCCGATGATCTTGCCCCAGCCCCGCCTGTTCTTCCTCTTCGACAAGACCTTCGTGACGCCGCCGCGGCTCCTCCACTTCCTGGCGGTCGTCGCGACCTTCGCGGGCGCCTTCATCCTCGCGCAGCGCTACGCGCCGGCCCTCGCGCGCTTCGGCTCGATGCTCGGCCGTAACTCGCTCAACGTCTTCTGCGTCGGCTCGATATTAAGTCTGCTCGGGCAAGTCGCGCGTTTCGCGCTCGGAAATGATAAGATGGTCGACCTGGCGATCCTGGTCGTTGGAGTCGTTGTTCTGGGATTTACGGCATGGTTGTCCGAGTTGCGGGAGCGGTTGCGTTCGGACGGGCGGCCGTCGCCGGCCTGATCTGGCTCGGGGCGGCCGGATCGGTCGCGGCCCAAGGGCCCGAGCCGGGCCCGGGCGCGCCGCCGTTGAGCCCGCCCTGCGAGGCGCCGGCCGATGACATCTCCCGCGCCGGACCGCTGCCGCGCACCGAGGCCCGCCTCAGGGCCCGGACGGTCCTCAAGGTCCTGGCGATCGGCTCCTCCTCGACGCTCGGGGCCGGGGCCTCGAGCCCCAAGAAGAGCTACCCGGCGCAGCTCGAGACCATCATCGAGAAGAGCTTCAAGGGTCTCGACGTCATCATCGTCAATCGCGGCGTCTCGGGCGAGGCGGCCGCGACCACGGCCGAGCGCCTGAAGGCGCAGGTCGCGCTGGAGGACCCCGACATCGTGCTCTGGCAGGTCGGCACGAACGACGCGATGTCGCGCGTACCGGTCGATCAGTTCGCCGAGACGGTGCGCGACACGATCCGCTGGCTCAGGAACAAGGGCGTCGACGTCGCGCTCGTCGGGCTGCAATACGCGCCGAGCATCGCGAGCGACGAGCATTACCTGGCGATCCGGGCGGCGCTCGCGAAGGTCGCGGGCGAGGAGAACGTGCTGCTCGTGCGCCGCTTCGAGGCCATGGAGTACCTCGTCAAGGCCAAGGGCGACGAGTTCCTGGCGGGCGACGGGCTCCGGCTCAACGATCTCGGCTATCGCTGCATGGCCGAGCATGTGGCGGCCGCCGTCGTCGGCAGCGCCTTTCACAAATGGCCGAAGCTGCAGCCTCGGCCGTGACCGGTCGCGCTCAGGCGACGCGACGGTCGATTCCCTCCATCGGCGCCCGCTGGCGCAGCTCGGAGATGACGCCCACGATCTGCTGAGGCTGGAAGGGCGTCCGGATGCAGGGTGCGCCCTTGACCTTCACGGGCTCCGGGATGCGGTTCGGCGCGCGCGCCGCGTAGATGACGTCGATGCGCGGTTGGAGGAGGCGCGCCGCCTTCGCGACCGCGAGTCCTCCGACCTCCCCGCCGAGATCGGCATCGACGAGAAGCACGTCGAACTTCTCCGTCTCGAGCCGGGTCATCGCCTCCGTGCCGCTGCGCGCCGTCACCGCCTCGAACCCGTACATCACGAGCCCGTTGGCCGTGATCTGCCGCGTGAGGCCGTCGCTCGCCACGACCAGCACTTTCAGCTGCCTGGACACGCTTCACTCTCCACGGGTGGTCTGATCGAAGGCGAATGGGCCGTTTCGGCGGCTGGCCTCAGGTCACAGAGGTTAACGACCTCACGAGGGGAGCATGCAAAGTTGAAGGAACCGTAAACGGCAGGCCCGCGCCGCGCCCTGCCGGTGCGCCGCAACCCGGCCGGACCGCGCCGTGTCGGGTCGGGTCTAGTAGCGGACGGCCCGGACCGTGTGGTCGGCCCGGGCGGCACGCTCGGCTGCCGCCACGAGGTCGAGCGGCAGCCAGGGTTTCTGGATCACGACGGCCCCACCCGGAAGGGGCCCGCGCGGGTGCTGGTTCCGTGGGGCCGTGAGGATCAGCGACACGGTCGGCCAGAGGACGGAGACACGCCGCGCCAGGCCATAGCCGTCCGGCGTGCCCTCGAGCTCGACCCCGGACAGCATGAGGTCGATGAAGCCCGCCCCGTCACGCAGGCGGTCGATCGCGTCCGACGCGGTGCGGACGACCTCGACCCTGAGGTCGAGCGCTTCGAGCAGCGCCGAGCCGAGCTCGCCGAGACCCGGATCGGATTGCGCGACCACCGCGCCCCGACGTCCTCCCGCTGTCCGCTTCATGCCGGGCTCCCGTCCTGGTAGCTCGATGCCGCCGCCGCTCCGAAGCTTACGCGCTCACCCCTGGCAGTGTTGCCGAAGAGCCGCGCGCAAGCAAGAAAAACCGTGATCGTTGACGCACCTTCGCGTGAAGCCCAGAAGCCCTGCGCCGCGACGGCGAGGAGGAAGCGCGTGAGGCTGAAGAACAAGACCGCGATCGTGACGGGCGCCGCCCAAGGCTTCGGCTTCGGCATCGCCGAGACCTTCGTGCGCGAGGGCGCGCTCGTGGCGCTCGTCGACCTCAACGGCGAGGCGGCCGCCGCGGCTGCCGCGGCTCTCGGGCCGGCGGCGCTCGCCTTCGCGTGCGATGTCGCCGATGCGGCGCAGGTCGCAGAGGTCGCCGAGGCCGCGATCCGTTCGCTCGGGGGCCTCGACATCCTGGTCAACAATGCCGGCACCTCGCACCGCAACCGGCCCATGCTCGAGGTGGAGGAGGCCGAGTTCGACCGCGTCTTCGCCGTGAACGTGAAGTCGATCTACCTTCTCGCCAAAGCCGCGGTGCCGCATTTCCGCACGCGGGGGCGCGGCGTCATCCTGAACATCGGCTCGACGGCCGGCATCCGGCCGCGGCCGGGCCTCGCCTGGTACAACGCCTCCAAGGGCGCGGTGAACCTCCTGTCGAAATCCATGGCGGTCGAGCTCGCGCCGGACCACATCCGGGTGAACGCGCTCGCGCCGGTCGCCGGCGAAACGCCCCTTCTCGCGACCTTCATGGGCGAGGACACGCCCGAGAAGCGCGCCGCCTTCCGGTCCACGATCCCGCTCGGCCGGCTGTCGACGCCGCAGGATATCGCCCATGCCGCCCTTTTCCTTTGCTCGGACGAGGCCGACATGATCACCGGCGCCGTGCTCGAGGTCGATGGCGGGCGCTGCATCTGACCACGCGACGCGAGAGCCCGATGAGCGCCCTTTTCTCCCCGATCGAGCTCGGTCCCGTCGCGCTGGCGAACCGGATCGTCGTCTCGCCCATGTGCCAGTACAGCGCGATCCACGGCGACGCGCAGGATTGGCACCTCGCCCATCTCGGTCAGCTCGCCGTGTCGGGCGCGGCCCTCGTCATGACGGAGGCGGCGGCCGTCGAGCCCGAGGGCCGCATCAGCCATCACGATCTCGCGCTCGCGAGCGACGAGAACGAGGCCGCGCTCCATCGCGTGATCGGGTTCTGCCGTCGCCACGGCGGCGCGAAGCTCGGGATCCAGCTCGCGCATGCGGGCCGGAAGGGCTCGGCGCACGTGCCCTGGATGGGCCAGCGGGGTCTCGGGCCGGGGGAGGACCCTTGGGAGACGCTCGCGCCCTCCCCGATCCCCTTCGGGGACGGGTGGCCGACGCCGCGCGCCGCGACCGATGAGGACTTGGCGCGTCTCGTGACGGCCCATGCCGAGGCGGCCCGGCGGGCGAAGCGGCTCGGCTTCGACGTGATCGAGCTGCACGCCGCGCACGGCTACCTGCTGCACGAATTCCTCTCGCCCATCTCGAACCAGCGGACGGACGCCTATGGCGGCTCGCTCGAGAACCGGATGCGCCTTCCGCTCGAGATCTTCGAGGCGATCCGCGGGGCGGTCGGGCCCGGGATCGCGCTCGGGGCCCGGATCACGGGCTCCGACTGGCTGCCCGGCGGGATCACGCCGGCGGAAGCCGCGGCGCTCGGGCAGGAGCTCGAGCGGCGCGGCTGCCACTATCTCGACGTGACCTCGGGCGGGCTCGTGCCGCACGCCAAGATCGAGATCGGGCCGGGCTACCAGGTGCCGTTCGCGGAAGCGGTGAAGCGCGCCGTCTCCATTCCCGTGATGAGCGTCGGGCTGATCGTCCGGCCCGATCAGGCCGAGGAGATCGTCGCGTCCGGCCGGGCCGATCTCGTCGCGCTCGCCCGCACCATCCTCGACGACCCGCGTTGGCCGTGGCATGCGGCCGAGGCGCTGGGCGCCGAGGTCGCGCGCCCCAACCAATACCAGCGTGCCGCGCCGGCCGTCTGGCCGGGCCAGAGCTACAAGGGCGCGGCGAACGCCTGAACCGGAGAGACATTATGGCCGAGGTCTTCATCTGCGACGCGGTCCGCACGCCGATCGGCCGCTACGGCGGGGCGCTCGCCTCCGTGCGGGCCGACGATCTGGCGGCCGCCCCGATCCGCGAACTGCTGCGCCGGCATCCCGGCATCGCCGAGCATGTCGACGAGGTCGCGATGGGCTGCGCCAACCAGGCGGGCGAGGACAACCGCAACGTTGCCCGCATGGCTTCGCTGCTGGCGGGGCTGCCGGCGACGGTCGGCGCGCTGACGCTGAACCGTCTCTGCGCGTCCGGCCTCGACGCGGTCGGGGCGGCCGCCCGCGCGATCAAGGCCGGCGAGGCCGAGCTCTGCATCGCGGGCGGGGTCGAATCGATGACCCGCGCGCCCTTCGTCATGGGCAAGGCCGACCAGGCCTTCGCGCGCTCCGCCGACATCTACGACACGACGATCGGCTGGCGCTTCATCAACCCGCTCATGAAGGAGCAGTACGGCGTCGATTCGATGCCGGACACGGCCGAGAACGTCGCGGAGGAATTCCAGGTCTCCCGGGGCGACCAGGATGCCTACGCGCTCCGGTCCCAGCAGCGCACCGCGGCCGCGCAGGCGGCGGGTCGGCTTGCCGAGGGGATCGTCGCGATCGAGATCCCGGGCCGCAAGGGCCAGGTGACGCGGGTCGAGGCGGACGAGCACCCGCGGCCCGACACCACGCCCGACACGCTCGCCAAGCTGAAGCCGATCCGGCCGGGCGGCTCCGTCACGGCCGGGAACGCGTCCGGGGTCAATGACGGCGCCGCGGCCGTGATCCTCGCCTCCGAGGCGGCCGCGCGGCGCCACGGCCTGACGCCGCGGGCGCGCGTGCTCGGCCTCGCCTCCGCCGGGGTCGAGCCCCGGATCATGGGGATCGGCCCCGTTCCGGCGACCGGCCGGCTTCTCGAGCGGCTCGGGCTCAA
>JAFAPJ010000187.1 GCA_019247255.1 Methylobacteriaceae bacterium
GCGCTCCTGAGCGATACCGCCCGGGCCCGCGACACGCTGCTGGCGCTTCGTAGGCTCGGGGTGAAGGTTGCGCTCGACGATTGCGGGACCGGCTATTCCAGCCTGAGCTACCTGACGTCCTTCGCGCTCGACAAGGTCAAGATCGACCGGTCCTGTATCCGCGAGACAGACTCGGACGACCGCCGCCTGACGCTGCTGCGGGGCATCGCGCGGATCGCGGCAGATCTCGGGCTGCGGGTGACGGTGGAGGGTGTCGAGACGGAGCGCCAGCTCCTGCTGCTCGCCGGCTGCGCCATCGACGAGATCCAGGGCTACCTGTTCAGCCGCCCCGTGCCCGTCAGCGAGCTGCCCGCGCTCTTCGACCGCTTCGCACCCGCGTCGCCGGCAGCCCGCCTCACGGCCTGAGCGCAGCCAATCGCCTGGACACGCCTAGGTCGTCCGGACGTCACATTCTGTTTACCTTAATCAATCCTTTACGCGACCGAGGAGGGAACGGAAGCCTATTGCGCACGAATCCGCATTGGGGATGCTTAATTATGTGTTAATGAATTACCTTGTCGGCCGGGCGGACCGACGAGGAGGCTGGGTGTGGCAAGCATCATCTCTGCGGCGGAAGCAACCTTGGCGGAGCGCACCGCGCACCTGCTGGATCGGGTGGATATCCGGTTGGCCGACACGGACGAGGAGCGCGAAGACATCTATCGGCTGCGTTACGAGGCTTACCTGCGCGAGGGCGCGATCGGCGCCAACGCGCATAAGATGCTGCATGATCACTACGACGAGCTCGATAACACCTGGATCTTCGGGCTCTATCTCGACGACGTGCTCGCGAGCTCCATCCGCATGCATGTCACGTCCGAGGAGCATCCGGTCGTGCCCGGCCTGAAGGTCTTCGGCGATTTCCTCGAGCCCGAGATCCGGGCCGGCAAGACGGTGCTCGATCCGACGCGCTTCGTCACCGACCACCAGATGTCCCGGCAATATCCGGGTCTCGCCTACGTCACGCTGCGCTTGTGCTGGATGGCGGCGGAATATTTCGACGCCGACCACTTCCTGGCGACGGTCCGGGCCGAGCATCAGGCCTTCTATCGGCGCACCTTCGGCCATCGGCCTATCTGCGAGCCGCGCCCTTATCCGTCGCTGACGAAGCCGATCACGCTGATGTCGGTCCAGCACGAGGAGGTGGCCGGGGGCGTGCTGCGTCGCTATCCCTTCTTCCGCTCGACCTTCTTCGAGCGGCGCATGATGTTCGAGCGCTTCGTGCCCGTCACGATGGGCGGCCGGATCACGGCAGGCCGTCCCGGCGGCGCGTCCCGTCCCGTCCCGGCTCCCGCGCAGGCCGAGCTGCAGACGAACTGACCCGCGAGCCTCGCTCGCGCCGCCCCGCGCCCGGATCCGGCTCGCGCCGGGTTCGGGCGGCGGGGCAGGCTCGCGTCGTCCTCAGCGGAACGCGGTCACGCACCCGCAGCACTGTTGCCCCGATGCCATTGCGGGCCGGGTTGCGCCGTGATCCATTGACGCTCTGCTTTCGGTGCCCCGGATGTCCGGGGTGAAACGGGAACGCGGTTCACGGGCCTCTCGCCCCATGCCGCGGCTGCCCCCGCAACTGTAGGCGGCGAGGGACCGTCGACGACGCCACTGGCTCCGCCCGGAGCCGGGAAGGCCGACGATCCCGCCAAGCCGCGAGCCAGGAGACCGGCCGGAAGCGCGACAGAACCTGCGGCGGTGGGCCGCGAGGAGGGTCCATGTTGCGTCGTCTGGCCGCCCGCGCGGGCCCCTTGGCTTGCCTGGGCGCGTGCCTGTCCGTCCCGGGCCATGCCCAGACTCCGGGCGAAGCGGTCCAGCTGCCCGACATCGTGGTCACGGCCGACCGCGCAGCCGAGCCGAAAGCCCGCACGGCGAGCGCGATCACGGTGGTGACCCGGGCCCAGATCGAGGCCGCGAGCCCGCTCTCCCTGGTGGACGCGCTGCGCAACGTCCCGGGCCTCGACATCACGGAGACGGGCGGCCCGGGCGCGACCACGAACGTCCGGCTGCGCGGCGCGAATACCGGGCAGACGCTCGTTCTCCTGGACGGCATCCGCATCAACGATCCGGCCGCGGCGTCCGGGGATTTCGACTTCGCGGCGATCCTGCCGACCGCGATCGAGCGCATCGAGGTCCTTCGCGGGCCGCAGAGCGCGCTCTACGGCTCGGACGCGATCGGCGGCGTGGTGAACATCATCACCCGCCAGGGCGGAGGCGCGCCGCGCTTCGAGGCTCGGACGGAGGCGGGCTCGTACGGCACGATCGCGTCCAGCATGACCGCCTCGGGCTCGGTCGGGCCCTGGAGCTACGCGAGCACGCTCGGGGGCGAGACCAGCTCCGGCTTCTCCCGCTACGGCTACCGCATCCCCCAGCTCACCCGGCGCTTCGGGTTCTTCGAGCCGGACGGGTTCTCCCGCGGCGGCGGCTATGGCCGCCTCGGCTACGATGCCGGCGAAGGTGTGAAGCTCGAGATCGGCGTGCTGTCGGTCCTGACGGATTCGCAGTACGACGCAGGCTCCTCGACGCTGCCGCGCAACACGGTCGCGACCGGGGCGCGTCGCATCTTCCCGGACACCCCGAACGTCGCGACGCGGCAGCTCACGCAGCTCTTCGCGAAAGGCACCGCCGAGCAGGGACCGCTCACCCATACGCTGAAGGTATACCTGACCGAGATCGACCGTGATTTCCGCGAGGCGACGTACCGGACGAACGTCGCGCTCGCGAACACGACCTTCACCCGCAGCGAGTTTCGGGGCGACCGGGTCGGTACCGAGTACCAGGGCGACCTCAAGCTCGATCTCTTCGGGAACCTGACCTTCGGCGGGCGCTACGAGGGCGAGAAGGCCACCACCTTCTCGACTCAGCTCCTGCCGACCGCCGGGCCGCGCAGCCTCACGCTCCAGGCCGAGCAATCGACGCGCTCGGTCTTCGCGCTCCACCAGCTCCCGATCGGCGACCGAATCGTGCTGAGCGCCGGCGGGCGACACGACGAGGTCGGGGCCAGGAGCTTCGACACGTGGCGGGCGACGGGCCTCTACCTCGTGCCCGAGACCGGGACGAAGTTCCGGGCGAGCGGCGGGACGGGCGGCAAGGCGCCGACGCTCTTCCAGCTGTTCTCGCCCCAGAACGGGAACGCGGCGCTCGCCCCCGAGACGAGCATCGGCTGGGATGCCGGCATCGACCAGGACGTGTTCGGCGGCCTCGTCACACTCTCGGCGACCGCCTTCGGCAACAAGTTCGACAACCTGATCGAGTTCGATTCGGTGTCGCAGCGCTACCGCAACGTGTCGCGCGCGCGCTCGTCGGGCCTCGAGTTCGAGGGCGGGGTCGCGCTCGTGCCGGACTTCGCCCGGCTGAGCGGCGCCTATACGTATCTCGAGGCCAAGGACGAGCGGACGAACCTCACGCTCCAGCGCCGACCGCGCCATCTCGGGCGCCTGGTCCTGTCGCTGACGCCCCAGCCCAACTGGCTCGTCGAGCCGCGCCTGACGCTCGTGTCCGAACGCTTCAGCGGCTCGAACGAGACCTTGCGGCTCGCGCCCTACGCGCGTCTCGACATCTACACGGAGTACAAGATCGACCAGACCTGGCGGGTCTTCGCCCGGCTCGAGAACGTCACGGACGCGCGCTACCAGGAGGTGCTGAACTACGGCACGACCGGCCGCGCCGGCTATGCCGGATTCAGCGCCACGTGGTGAGGTCCAGGCGCGGCGCAGGCGCCAGCGCGGCGCTCGCGATCCTCGCGGTCGCCCTCGCGGTCGCGTCGCTCGGGATCGGGCCGGTGCGGCTCGCACCAGGCACGGTCGTGGCGGCGCTCCTCGGGCAGGGCGATGAGGCGGCGCGCCTCATCGTCCGCGAAATCCGGCTGCCGCGGGCCGTCCTGTCGCTCGCGATCGGCGGCATCCTGGGGCTGTCCGGCGCCGCGCTCCAGGGGCTGCTCCGCAACCCGCTCGCCGCGCCCTCGCTCTTCGGGGCGCCGCAGGCCGCGGCCTTCGGGGCGGTCGCGACCCTGTCGCTCGGGCTCGCGGACGCGCTCTCCTACGCCCTGCCGCTCGCCGCGATCGCGGGCGCCTTCCTGTCCGTCTTCCTGCTCCTCGCGGTCGCGGGGCGCGAGGCGGGGCTCGTCCTCCTCATCCTCGCCGGGCTCGCAATCTCCAGCCTCGCCGGGGCCGCGACCGCGCTCGCCATGAACCTCGCGCCGAACCCCTTCGCGGCGCTCGAGATCGCCTTCTGGCTCCTGGGCTCGCTCGAGGATCGCAGCTTCCGGCACGTCGCGATGGCGCTGCCCTTCATTCTCTTCGGCGGCGCGCTGCTCCTGTCCGAACGCGCCTCCTTTCGGGCGCTGACGCTGGGCGAGGAGGCCGCGCAATCGCTCGGGGTCGAGGTGGGGCGCCTACGGCTCGTCGTCATCGTCGGCGTGGCGCTGGGCGTCGGCGCCTCGGTCGCGGTCGCCGGGACGATCGGCTTCATCGGGCTCGTCGCGCCCCATCTCGTGCGACCGCTCGTCGGCTCCGATCCGGCGCGCCTCCTCGTGCCGTCGGGGCTCGCCGGCGCCTGCCTGCTGACCGCGGCCGACATCGCGGTCCGGATCATTCCGTCCACGACCGACATCAAGGTCGGCGTCCTCACGGCCATCATCGGTGTCCCGTTCTTCCTCACCCTCATCGTCCGCGAGCGGCGGCGCCTCGCGGCGGGACTCGCGGCATGACGCTCCGGACGGAGGGCCTCAGCGTCACGCTCGGCGGCCGCCGGGTCCTCGCGGACGTGACGCTCGACCTCCCGGCGGGGCGGCTGGCGGCGATCGTCGGGCCGAACGGCGCCGGCAAGACCTCGCTCCTGCGCGCGCTCGCCGGCCTGGTCGGATCGCGGGGGCGGATTTTCCTCGGCGCGAGCGAGCTGTCCGGGCTTGGCACGCGCGCGCGTGCCCGGCTCGTCGCCTACCTGCCCCAGGGGCATGTCGCGCATTGGCCGCTGCCGGCGCGCGACATCGTGGCGCTCGGGCGCTTCCCGCATGGCGGGCGCGATCCGGGCCGGCTCGGCCCGGGCGACCGCGAGGCCGTCGCGCAGGCCATGCGGGTCACGGGGACGACGGCGCTCGCGGACCGGCCCGTGACGGTGCTCTCCGGCGGCGAGCGGGCGCGGGTCGCGCTCGCCCGTGTCTTCGCGGCCGGGGCACCGCTCGTCCTCGCCGACGAGCCGACGGCGGCGCTCGACCCGCGCCACCAGATCGAGGTCATGCGCGCGCTCCAGGCGCGGGCGCGGGCGGGCGCGACCGTGCTCGCCGTGACGCATGATCTCGGACTCGCGGCGCGCTTCGCGGACGAGGTCGTGGTGCTGCAGGACGGCGCGCTCGTGGCGGCCGGCTCGCCTGACGCGGCCCTGGCCGACCAGGTGCTCGCCCGCGTGTTCGGAATCGAGGCGTTCCGGGCGGAACGGGACGGCGCGCCTGTCCTGGTGCCCTGGTCGTGAGATCAGAGGCTGGCGAGGGCGGCCCGGAGCGCCTCGCGCTCGGCCGGCCCGGGCGGCAGGCCGAAGCGCAGGAGGTCGGGCGCGTGGTCGAAGCGCCGGACCCAGATGCCCGCCCGGGCGAGCCCGGCATGGCGGCGGGCCGCCTCCGGATGGCGCACGAGCCGGTAGAGGCTCGTCCCGCCGGCCGGCGTGAAGCCGGCCTCGGCCAGGGCCGCGTCGAGCGCCGCCGCCTCGTCGGCGAGCCGGATCCGCATGGCGTCGGCCCAGTCCGTGTCCGCGAGCGCGGCCGCGCCGACCGCGAGGGCGGGCCCGGACACCGCCCAGGGACCGAGGGCGTCCTCGACGAGGGCCGCGATCGCGGGTGGCGCGAGGAGGAAGCCGAGCCGCAGTCCGGCGAGGCCGTAGAACTTGCCGAAGGAGCGCAGCACGAGGGTCGGCGTCTCGGCGGCCAGCGGCGCGACGCTCGCCTCCGGGACGAGGTCGGCGAAGGATTCGTCCACGACGAGCCAGCCGCCCGCCGCGCGGCACCGTTCGGCCGCAGCTGCGAGAGCTTCGCGCGGGATAATCCGGCCGTCCGGGTTGTTCGGGTTCACGAGGGCGAGATGCGGCGCGTCGCGCGGCAGCGGCTCGATCGCGGTCAGCCGTTCGACCGATCGGCCGGCGCGGCGCCAGCTCACCTCGTGCTCGGAATAGGTCGGCCCGACGATCGCGACGCGGCCTGGCGGGGCGAGGCGGGGCAGCCATTGAATGAGCGCCTGCGTGCCGGGCGCCGCGACGACCGCCGCCTCGGCCGGCACGTCGTAGGCGGCCCGCGCGGCGGCGAGGAGCCGGTCGCGCTCGGCCCGGGTGGGCAGGTGCTCCCACCCGGCTTGCCGGAGCGCGTCCGGGACCGGCCAGGGATGCGGGTTGATCCCGGTCGAGAGATCGAGCCAGGGCGGCGCGGTCCCGTAGAGCCGGGCCGCTTCGCCCGGATCGCCGCCATGCTGCAGGTCCGCCTCCCGTCGCGCCGGGCCGTCTCATGCCTCGTCCGGGCCGGCGCCGCCAGCCTCGCGCTTGCCCTCAGCTTTGGCCCTTTGGCGACCGGGCCCGTCCGGGCGGCCGGTCCGCGGGTCGTCTCGATCAATCTGTGCGCGGACCAGCTCGTGCTCGCGCTCGCCGATCCCGACCAGATCCTCGGCCTCAGCCCCTATGCCCGCGACCCGCTGCGCTCCTTCGCGGCGGCCGACGCCGCCCGCTTCCCGCGCCTGTCCGGGACCGCGGAGGAGGTAATGGTGCTGCGGCCCGACCTCACGCTCTCCGGCCGCTTCACCAAGCGCGCGACGCGCGACCTCCTGCGCGAGCAAGGCCTGCGCCTCGTCGAGCTCGACACGGTGCGCTCTCTCGACGGCGCGATCCGGCAGATGCGCGAGGTCGCGGCCCTCCTCGGCCATCCCGACCGGGCGGACGCCGCCGTCTCCCGGATCGAGGAAGCGGTGGCCCGAGCGCGCAGCGCCGCCGACGGCCGGCCGCGGAGCGTCCTGCCCCTCCAGCGCCGCGGCTGGGTGTCGGGCGGCGACACTCTCATGACCTCGCTTCTCGCGGCGACCGGGCTCGGCAATGCGGGGTCGGCGCTCAGCCGCGGCCTTGGCAGGCAGGTCTCGCTCGAGGCGATCGTGGCGCTCCGGCCCGATCTCCTGCTCCTTTCCGAGGCCTCCGTCCGGCCGGAGGACCAGGGCAGCGCGCTCCTCCAGCACGACGCGTTGCGCGCGCTCTACCCGCCCGAGAAGCGCATCGTCCTGCCGGAACTCCTCACGATCTGCGGCGGTCCGATGCTCGCGGACGCGGTCGACCGGCTCGCGGACGCGGTCCGGGCGCCCTGATGCGCGTCCCGGAGACGTTGGCCGTCCTGCTCGGCGCGCTCGCGCTCGACGCCGTCATCGGCGATCCCGACGCGCTCTGGCGGCGCTGGCCGCATCCCGTCGCGCTCATCGGCCGGGCGATCGCCTGGGGCGACCGCCGCTGGAACCGCGCGTCGCTCCCCGAGGCGCGCCGGCGGCGGGCGGGCGCCGTCGCGCTTCTCGGACTGGTCGGCATCTGCGCCGCGCTCGGCGCAACCCTTGAGGCGCTGCTGCTTCGCCTCCCCG
>JAFAPJ010000215.1 GCA_019247255.1 Methylobacteriaceae bacterium
CGACTCTGAGACGCTCGGCCGTCAGTCGCACGATCTCGCCGTCGTCGAACACGACTTCGAGGAGGCGGCCCCGATCGGTGACAGTGATGTCGGTCGGCCAGGACATCTCCCTGCCTCACAGGAAGCGGATGCGCGGCGCGGGCTTGGCGCCGGGCGCGCCGGCCTCGAGCGTGTCCCTGACCTGCCAGGCGATGTCGAGGAAGGCTCGCGCCTGCGCGCTCTCGGGCAGGCTCGCCGCGACCGGCCGGCCCGCATCGGAATTCTCGCGGATGGCGATGTCGAGCGGCGCCTCGCCGAGGAACGGAACGCCGAGGCGTTCGGCTTCCTTGCGCGCCCCGCCGTGGGAGAACACGTCCGTTCGCGCGCCGCAATGGGGGCAGAGGAAATAGCTCATGTTCTCGACGACGCCGATCAGCGGCACGTGCACCTGCTGGAACATGGCGACGCCGCGCCGGGCGTCGATAAGGGCCAAGTCTTGCGGCGTCGAAACGATCACCGCGCCCGAGAGCGGCACGTTCTGCGCCATTGTGAGCTGGGTGTCGCCGGTGCCGGGCGGCATGTCGACGACCAGCACGTCGAGCTCGCCCCACGCGACCTCGCGCAACAGCTGGTTCAGAGCCGACATCACCATCGGCCCCCGCCAGATGACCGGCGCGTCCTCCTCGATCAGGAACCCGATCGACATCACCTTAACGCCGTAAGCCTCGAGCGGGATGAGCCTCTGCCCATCGGAGGCAATCTCCGGTTTCCTGGCGAGGCCGAACAGCTTCGGCATCGACGGGCCGAACAGATCGGCGTCGAGCACACCGACCTCGAGGCCGAGCTTCGCAAGTCCGACCGCCAGATTGCAGGCGACGGTCGACTTGCCGACGCCGCCCTTGCCGGAGGCGACCGCAATGATCTTCTTGACCCCGGGCAGCGGCTGGCCTCGAGTTGCTCCCTGAGGGCGATGCGGCTGGCCGCCTCCGCGCCCCGCCGCGGGCGCCGCGCCGCCAACCTGGCGCGCCGATTCCGCGGTCAAGGTGACGACCGCGGCGGTCACGCCCGGCAGGGCCTTGATCGCCGTCTCGGCCCTTGTCCGCATCGGCTCGAGCTTGCTCGCTTGGGCGGGGTCGATGAGAATGGCGAGGAACACCTTGCCGTCGCGGATGGTGAGGCCCGAGATCGCGCCCGATTGGGGGAGCGGCGTCCGCCCGTCCGGGCCCGGCACTTGGGCGAGCGCGGCCATGACCCCGTCCCGATCCGCCATGGTTCTCGTCCTGTCCCTTTTGTTGAGGCGGGGCTTTCCCGTCCGCGACCGACGTTGTCAAGCAACTTGACGGAACGTTTGGCCGCGGTCGCCTTGTTTCAAGGCCCGATCGAACCGGGGTCACCTAGCTTATCGGGGATCACGCCAGGAGCGCGGCGACGTCGAACGCGGCGGCGGGGACGAGGGCGGGGACCAGCGAGCCGGAGGTCAGCCGTTCCTGGCGGGCGTACGCACCGCCCGCGGGCTCGCGGTAGACCTCGATGGCCTGGCCGCACAGATCGACGATCCAGACTTCCGGCACGCCGAACTTCGCATAGAGCGGAAGCTTGGTTCCGGGGTCGTGAGACAGCGACGCATCGGAGACTTCGACGAGGAGAAGGACGTCCGCGGCGCCAGGGTGGCGGCCTCGATAATCGTCCGCCCGCGGCTTGAGGAGCATCGCGTCGGGCAGCGGCTCGTTCATGGCGTCGAGCCGGAGCGGGCGCTGCACGCTCACATGGGCAAAGCCGTCCGCCGCTGCGCGCGCGAAGAGCCGAATGAACCGGTCCGTCGTTCCCCCGTGCAGGCTGCCGATGGGGACCATGTCGAAAATCTCCCCGTCGATCAGCTCGACGCGGTCGTCGTGCGCGAGAATGCCGGCCTCGGCCATCTTGTAATAGGCCTCGACGTCGACGCGGTGGCGGGCCGGAACTTGCGGGCGCTCGAGAATATCTGCCATCGGCGGTCTCCTAGAGCCGCAGTCTACCCTCGGGCTCATCGAGCGACAAATTCGAGACCAAGCCAGACTGGCCGCCTACGGACGGCTGGTTCACCAACGGCTTCCACATGAAGGACCCTGAAGGAGGAAGGCGCTGCCTGAAGAGCCGGCCCCGTGAGCGGGCTGCCGTTCGGCGCCAGCGACGTCCATCAGGCCGCGTGCGCCGTCACCTTCATTCCGAGAGC
>JAFAPJ010000567.1 GCA_019247255.1 Methylobacteriaceae bacterium
GACGAACGGATTGTCGGAGGGGGTCGACCCGTCCGGATCGAGCCGGAACACCTTGCCGAAGCCGCTCGCGAGATCCTGGGCGTGGACGCGCGTCGCGTCGTCCGAGCGTTCGCCGACCGTCACGAAGAGCTTGCCGTCCGGCGCGAAGACGAGGCGCGAGCCGAAATGCAGGTTGTTCGTGTAGGACGGGCTCTGCCGGAAGATGACCGTGGCGTCCTCCAGCCGCGCCGACCCGCCCTCCTCGACGAGCCGGCCTCGCGCCACCGAGGTGCCGTTTCCGTCCCGTCGCGGCTCGGCGAAGCTCAGATAGACCAGCCGGTCGCGGGCGAAATCGGGGCTCAGCGCAACGTCGAGGAGCCCGCCCTGGCCGCCGGGATCCACCGCGGGGACGCCCGGGATCGCGGGCCCTGGCTTGCCGTCCTGCGACACGATCCTGAGCCGCCCGGCCTTCTCGGTGACGAGCACGCGGCCGTCCGGCAGAAACTTGAAACCCCAGCCGCTCGCGATCCCTTCGGCGAAGGTCGTGACCACGACGGGCGTCGGCCGCTCCGGTTTCGGGGCGCGCGTCTGGTCCGGGAAGGCCGGCCGCTGGTTCGGCGCGTTGGGCGGGCGCGGATCGGCCGGCTCGGCCCGGACCGGGGATGCGAGGGCGATCGCGGCCGCCGCGAGCGTGAAGCGGAGAGCCTGCATGACGTCCCTCGCGATCGGCCGGCCACGCGCCGCGCCTGCCGGTCTCGATAGGCAACTGGCGTCCGGCTGGCGAGGGCGCCTGCCGCCGCAGCGGCCGCCGCCGTAGCGGGCAGCCGTTGACGGGCGCTCGCCCGCGGGCGAGCGTGATCGGCCCTTCGAGGAGAGCCGCATGAGCTGGCACAGCGCCGAGGACCCCATCCCCGGAGATCATTTCAGCTGCGACGCGATCGAGACCCTGATCGTGCCCCGGGCGCGCGATCTCGGATCGTTCGAGGTCCGTCGCGCGCTCCCCTCCGCCAAGCGCCAGATGATCGGACCGTTCATCTTCTTCGACCAGATGGGTCCGGCCGAGTTCCTGCTCGGGCAGGGCATGGACGTGCGCCCGCACCCGCATATCGGGCTGTCGACCGTGACCTATCTGTTCGACGGGGAGGTCATGCACCGCGACAGCCTGGGCACGAGCCTGCCGATCCGGCCGGGCGAGCTCAACTGGATGACGGCGGGACGCGGGATCGCACATTCGGAGCGGACCGCGCCCGAGCTTCGCGCGAGCGGGTCGAAGCTCTTCGGCATCCAGAGCTGGGTCGCGCTCTCGGCCCGGGACGAGGAGACCGACCCGGGCTTCGTCCATTACGACGCGGACGCGATGCCGGTCGTCACGGGCGAGGGCAAGACGGTGCGGGTGATCTGCGGCGAGCTGCTTGGTGCGCGCTCGCCGGTGGCGGCCTCAAGCCCCACGATCTACGCGGATTGCGAGCTCGAGGCGGGCGCGAGCCTGCCGGTCGACCCGGTCCACGAGGAGCGCGCGATCTACACGGTCTCAGGCGCGATCGACATCGCCGGCGACGGCTTCGGGCCGGGTCAGCTCCTCGTGTTCCGGCCGGGCGACCGGATCACGGTGAAGGCGCTCGAGCGCTCGCGCTTTATGCTGCTCGGCGGCGAGCCGATGGACGGCCCGCGCCACATCTGGTGGAACTTCGTCTCCTCCCGCCCCGACCGGATCGAGCAGGCGAAGGCCGATTGGAAGGCGGGCCGGTTCGAGGCGGTGCCGGGGGAGGACGAGTTCATCCCCTTGCCCGAGCCGCCGCCTCCGCCGGTCCGCTATCCCTGAGGGGCGTCCGGCGCGGCGCGCCTCACGAGGAGGCGCGCTTCACGAAGCGATCGTCGAAGGTCGCCGCGAGGTCGATCTTCGCGGCCGCAAGCTCCGGATCGAGCTTGCGGAGCATGTCGAGCACGCTCTCCTGCCCGCTCTGCGCGATCACCCCGGTGCGGGAATAGCTCTCGAGCGAGTTGCGCACGGCCTTGAGGTAGAGCGGACGGTCGCCGAGGTGGTACTCGGGCGGCACCGTGTCGGCCACCTGCTCGGGCGTCGCGGAGGCGAGCCATTTCAGCGCCTTCAGATGCGCGTTGACGAGGCGCTGCACCGTGTTCGGATTGGCCTGGATGAAATCCGACTTGAGGTAGACGACCGCGGCCGGGTTCGAGCCGCCGAACAGCGCCTTGGTGCCGGCCTCCGTCCGGGTGTCGATGAGGACCTGGATCGCCCCCTCCTCCTCGAGCTTCGCGATGACCGGGTCGAGGTGGGAGACGACGTCGATCTCGCCCTTCTGCATCGCGGCGACGCCGCCCGCGCCGCCGCCGACCCCGATGAAGGCCGCGTCCGTCGGCTTTAGCCCGGCCTTTACCATCGCGTACTGGACGGTGATCGCGGTCGACGAGCCGGGCGCCGTGACGCCGATCTTGCGGCCCTTGAAATCCGCCGCGGACCTGATCTCGCCCGCCTTGTCCTTGCGGGCCGCGATCACGATCGCCGGAAAACGGCCGAGCTCGCACACGGCGCGGATCTCCTGTCCCTTGGCCTGCATGCGGATGGTGTGCTCGTAGGCGCCCGTGACGGCGTCGACCGAGCCGCCGATCAGCGCCTGAAGGGATTTCGCGCCGCCCCCGAAATCGTTGATGTCGACCTCGAGGCCCTCCTCCTTGAAGTAGCCCCGGCGCTCCGCGATCGTGAGCGGCAGGTAGTAGAGGAGCGGCTTGCCGCCGACGCCGAGCGAGACCTTGGGCTTCTCGGGCGCAGCGCCCGTCTGCGCGCCAGCCCGCGACGCGGCGAGCGACAAGGCCGCCAGCGCCCCGGTTCCGACCAGAAGCTCGCGCCGATCCATACCGTCCTCCCGATATCGTTATGCGCCCGTTCTAGCATCCGGGCCGGGCCGGGACAGCGGGCGTTTGGTCGAAGGGTCTGGGCTCCATTCGCGTGGACGGAACAGAACCGCAGAGGCCAGGGTAGCTCTGTCAAATTCTAGACAGACAAGCTGTCGAGGCTCTGACACAAACGGGCGGGGCAACGAAGGGACGCCCGCGGTCGCCGGCCGTGGGCGCAAATCCCTCCCGGGGGACAGCATGAGCGCCATGAAGTCCGAGGCGACACCGCCGGCGGCGGGCGGCCGCGTGGCGGCTCAGCGCGCCTTCGCGGGCAACCGGCTCCTCGCCTCGCTCAAGCCCGCCGACCGCGCGCTCCTCGAGCCGCATCTCGAGCCGGTGAGCCTCTATCAGGGCGAGGTGCTGTTCGAGCCAGGCGACGACGTCACCCGCACGTATTTCCCGGGTCCCGGCACCATGATCGCGCTCGTCGTGCTGCTCCAGAACGGGCGCGCGGTCGAGGCCGCGACAGTCGGGCGGGAAGGCGCGCTCGGCGGCATCGTCTCGTCCGGCCAGAAGCCGGCTTTCGCACGCGCGGAGGTGCAGCTTCCCGGCCCCGCGCTGCGCATCGAGACGGCGCGGCTCGAGGACGCGAAGCGCCGCTCGGACAGCCTTGCCGACCTGTTCTGCCGGTACGCCGACGTGCTCCTCGCGCAGATCGTCCAATCGGTCGCCTGCAACCTGCTGCACCCTCTGGAGGCGCGCTGCGCGCGGTGGCTCCTCACGACGCAGGACCGCGTGGACAGCCCCGAGATCGCGCTGACCCAGGAGGCGCTCGCCGAGATGCTCGGCGTCCAGCGCACCTACGTGACGAGCGTCGCCAAGACCCTGCGCGAACGCGGGCTCATCGCCTATGGCCGCGGCCGGATCCGCATCCTCGACCGCGCTCGGCTCGAAGCCGCGGCCTGCGAGTGCCATGCGGCCGTGCGGGCGCATTTCGAGAGAGTGCTGCCCGAGGTGAAACCGCAGCCGATCGTGACGGCCAAGATCTGAGGGCAGAGGCGATGCCCGACCGGGCCACGACAGGGGGCGATCTGCCGCTCGCGCCAGCGCCGGCGGACGGCGCGGCGCTGAACCTCGTGTTCACGGTCGCGAGCCTGCAGGCGATGGTCAATTCCGTCGATCAGATGATCTGGTCGACGCGGCCCGACGGCTTCCACGACTTCTACAACCGACGCTGGTACGATTACACGGGCATGCCCGAAGGCTCGACGGACGGCGAGGCCTGGAACGGCATGTTTCACCCGGAGGATCGCGAGCGCGCCTGGGCGTCCTGGCGCCGCTCGCTCGAGACGGGCGAGCCCTATCAGATCGAGTATCGGCTCCGTCATGCGTCCGGCGAGTACCGCTGGGTGATCGGCCGCGCGCAATGCGTGCGCGACGAGGCCGGCCGCATCCTGCGCTGGTACGGCACCTGCACGGACGTCCACGACCTGAAGATGGCCGAGGAGCAGCGCGAGCTCATCGCCCGCGAGCTGTCCCACCGGATCAAGAACATCTTCGCGGTGGTGACGAGCCTCGTCTCGTTCACGTCGCGGGGGGACGCGGCCGCGAAGCCGTTCGCCGGCAAGCTCCTGGCCCGGCTTCATGCCCTGGCCCGCGCCCATGATTACGTCCGGCCGCACTCGCAGCCGGAGCGGCCGGACGACAGCCTGCTCGGCCTCGTGCGGCTCGTGGTGGCGCCCTACGAGGGCGAGGCCGGCACGGCTGCGGCGCTCCGCTTCCGCGTCGACGGGGACGATTGCCCGGTGGGCTCGCATGCCGCGACCGCCGTGGCGCTGATCGTCCACGAGCTCGCCACCAACGCCATCAAGTACGGGGCGCTCTCGCGGCCCCATGGAAGGGTCAGCGTCCGCGGCGAGAGGCGCGCCGACGATTACCTGCTCGTCTGGCGCGAGCGCGGCGGGCCGCCGGTCACGCAGGCTCCCGACCGGCGCGGCTTCGGCACGATCCTGGCCCACCGCGCCGCGACCGGCCAGCTGGGCGCGGAGATCGAGCAGGATTGGGCGCCGGACGGGCTCACGGTCCACATCAAGGTCCCGCAAGGGGCCTTCGCCCGTTGATCCGACCCTGCCCGGCTTACGACGCGCCGCGCGCCGACGCCGGCAGGATCGCCTCACGGGCAAGGAGAAGCGTGCCGTAGCACTCGCAGGCGACGGCTTCGAGGCCGGCCCGGTCGAGCACGACGACGCGCCCGCGCTCGATGCGAAACAGGCGGCGATCCTGAAAGGCGCGCGTCGCGGTGCTCAGCGTCTGGCGGCTGACCCCGGTCATGAGCGCGAGCGACGCCTGCGTGATGTCGATCTGGTCCCGGTCGCGGCCCTGGCGGTCATGCGCGACGAGGAGCCAGCGCGCGCAGCGCGCCGCGATCGGATGCAGCGCGTTGCAGGCGATCGTCTGAAGGGCCTGCTTCAGCAGCACCTTGGTGAAGCGCAGGAGGATGTCGCGCAGCGCGGGATCGGCTTCGGCGGCGGCGTTGAGCGCGTCCACCGAGATGCGGCTCGCGGCTCCGGGCATCTGCACGAGCGCGCGGGTGAGCGAGGTCGACTCGCTGCCCAGCACCGCCCAGAAGCCGACGAAGCCGTCCGGCCCCACGATCGCGGCTTCCGCGGCCCGCCCGTCGCGCGTGAGCCCGAGAAGCGAGATCGTGCCGCGCTGGGGAAACAGGGCCTCGCGGACGGGCTCCCCGCTTTCCTGGACGATCCGTCCCCGCTCGAGCGTCGTCAAAGTCAGATGCGGCTCGAGGGCCGCGAGCGAGGGTCCGGGCAGGGCGCTGAGCAGCGCGTTGCCACGATGTCGGTCGAGGGCGCTGTCGTTCTCGCGCAAGGCCGTCTCGCCGCGTTCTGCCCGGGATGTCGCCGCGGAGGGCATCCGGCCAGAACGCCGCACCGGCCCGAGGGTTCGCGCCGTACGGAAAAACCGAGCCAGCGACGCCGTCGTCTCGAGGCGTCGCGACCTGGATCGGGGTTGAGCCGTCGCGCCGAGACAGACGGGATGGTACCGCCGCCCCGGCTCGAACGGGGGACCCCCAGATCCACAATCTGGTGCTCTAACCAACTGAGCTACGGCGGCCCGGGCGCAGGGCGCGGTTCGGGCGATGTATCCCTCCGGCCGGGCGAAGACAAGGTCCGGGGGACCGGGACACGGCTCCAGCGTTGACCCACGCCCGTCGATGCAGGACAGCGGCAGTCCGGGCGCGCGCCGGACGGGAGAGGTCATGAACCGCAACGAGCGAACCTATCGCATCGCGGTCATTCCGGGCGACGGGATCGGCCAGGAGGTGATGCCGGAGGGCGTGCGCGCGCTGGAAGCGGTCGCGGGCCGGCACGGCTTCACGCTCGAGCTCGACTGGTTCGACTTCGCGTCCTGCGACTACTACGCCCGGCACGGCCGCATGATGCCGGAGGACTGGAAGGAGCGGATCGGCTCGCACGACGCGATCTTCTTCGGGGCTGTGGGCTGGCCCGAGAAGGTGCCGGACCACATCTCACTCTGGGGCTCGCTCCTCCTCTTCCGGCGCGAGTTCGACCAATACGTGAACCTGCGACCTGTCCGGCTGATGCCGGGCGTGCCCTGCCCGCTCGCCGGACGGCAGCCGGGCGACATCGATTTCTGGGTCGTCCGGGAGAACACGGAGGGGGAATATTCCTCCGTCGGCGGCCGGATCTTCCCGGGCACGGAGCGCGAGGTCGTGCTGCAGGAATCCGTCTTCAGCCGCGTCGGCGTCGACCGGGTGCTCCGCTTCGCGTTCGAGCTCGCGCGCAGCCGGCCGAAGAAGCATCTCACGTCCGCCACGAAGTCGAACGGCATCTCCATCTCGATGCCGTATTGGGACGAGCGGCTCGAGGCGATGGCGGCGAGCTATCCGGACGTGCGCTCGGACAAGTACCATATCGACATCCTGACCGCGCATTTCGTGCTCAACCCGGACCGCTTCGACGTCGTGGTCGCCTCGAACCTCTTCGGGGACATCCTGTCCGATCTCGGCCCTGCCTGCACGGGTACGATCGGGATCGCGCCGTCGGGCAACCTGAACCCAGATCGGCGCTTCCCGTCGCTCTTCGAGCCGGTTCACGGCTCGGCGCCGGACATCGCCGGCCAGGGAATCGCCAATCCGATCGGCCAGATCTGGTCCGGCGCCATGATGCTGGAGCATCTGGGCGAGCCGGACGCCGCCGCCGAGATCGTGCGCGGGATCGAGCGCGTCCTCGCCGAGCCCGCCCGGCGCACCCGCGACCTCGGCGGGCGGGCGGACACGGTCGCCTGCGGTCAGGCCGTCGCCGACGCGATCGGCTAAGGTCAGCGGTCGCGGAGCCGGGTCGTCGTGGATCAGGTGCTGGCCGAGCGCATGCTCGGCGTTCTCGAGATCGTGTGGGTCAACGTCGTCCTGTCGGGCGACAACGCCGTCGTGATCGCGATGGCCTGCCGCGGTCTGCCCGGCCGGCTGCGCCGTCTCGGCATGATGATCGGCGCGGGCGTCGCGGTCGGGCTGCGGCTCATCTTCACGATCCTGGCGGCCGCGCTGCTGACGACGCCGCTCGTGAAGATCGCGGGCGGGCTCCTGCTCGTCTGGATCGGCGCGAAGCTGCTCGCGGGCGAGGAGGACGAGGCGGACGACATCAAGCCCAGCGACAAGCTCTGGACCGCGATCCGCACGGTCGCCATCGCGGACGCCGTCATGAGCCTCGACAACGTTCTGGCGATCGCGGCGGTCGCGAAGGGCTCGACCTTCCTGCTGATCTTCGGCCTCCTCATCTCCGTGCCGCTCGTCGTCGCCGGGGCCGCCCTCATCATGGCGGCGCTCGAGCGCTTCCCGGTCCTCGTCTGGGCGGGTGCGCTGCTGCTCGGCTGGGTCGCCGGGGACATGTTCATCAGCGACCCCTTCCTGGTCGACCGGATCGGCGCCTCGCTCGCGCACGCGCTCGAGTACCCGGCGGCTGCGGCCGGGGCGGCCCTGGTGCTGCTCGGAGGGCTCGCCCTGCGCCGCCGCGCGGCGTCGCGCTCGCGCGCGGCCCCGGGCTGAGCGGGCGCGGTCCCGTGCTCACGGCCGGCGCGCGCTGGATCTACGCCCAGCCCTACCTGCTCCTCGTCCTCACGACGATGATCTGGGGCGGCAACGCGGTCGCGGGGCGGCTCGCCGTCGGGCACGTCTCGCCCATGGTCGTGACGGCTTTGCGCTGGGTGATCGTCGTTTCGCTGCTCGCGCTGCTCGGTCGGCGTCGGATCCTGCGTGATTGGCCGCACCTTCAAGGCCGCTGGCTGTCGCTCGGCCTCATGGGAGCGCTCGGCTTCACGGGCTTCAACGCGCTCTTCTACGTGGCGGCGCACCATACGAGCGCGGTCAATCTCGGCCTCATCCAGGGCATCGTGCCGGGGCTCGTGCTGCTGGGCAGCCTCCTCGCCTACGGGACGCCGATCCGGCCGCTTCAGATCCTCGGCCTCGCGGTCGCGCTCGGCGGCGTCGCGGTCGCGGTCACGCGCGGCGAGGTCGAGGTCATGCGCCACCTCGCCTTCAACCTCGGCGACCTCTGCATGATCGGGGCATCGCTCTTCTATGCGGGCTACACGGTCGCGCTGCGCCGACGGCCTCCGGCCGAGCCGCTCACGATCTTCGCGGCGCTGGCGTTCGTGGCCTGCCTGACCTCCCTGCCGCTCCTCGCCTGGGAGGTCGGGTCCGGGGCCGTCCAATGGCCGGACCCGTTCGGCTGGGCGGTGCTCGCCTTCATCGCGATCATGCCCTCGCTCGTCTCGCAGCTCCTGTTCATGCGCGGGGTCGAGCTCATCGGGCCGGGCCGCGCCGGCCTCTTCGTCAACCTCGTACCGATCTTCGCGGCGCTGCTCGGGGTCGTGATCCTGGGCGAGACCTTCGCGCTCTACCACGCGGTCGCGCTCGGTCTCGTGCTCGGCGGGATCGGGCTCGCCGAATCCGGCCGGCGGACCCTCGGCTGAGGGTCAGCTCCGCTCCATCGCCTCGAGCTCGGCGATGAGCCCCTCGATCATGGAGAGCCCGATCGACCAGAAGCCCGGGTCGCGCGCGTCGAGCCCGAAAGGCGCGAGAAGCTCGTCGTAGGGCTTCGTCCCGCCCGCCGAGAGCAGCGCGAAGTAGCGCTCGACGAAGCCCTCATGGGCCCGCTCGTAGACGCCGTAGAGCGAGTTCACGAGGCAATCCCCGAAGGCGTAGGCGTAGACGTAGAAGGGCGAGTGGATGAAGTGCGGGATGTAGGTCCAGAAGGTCTCGTAGCCGGGGCCGAGCCGGATCGCGGGCCCGAGGCTCTCGCCCTGCACCGACATCCAGAGCTCGCAGAGCTGGTCGGCCGTGAGCTCGCCTTGTCGGCGCTCCGTATGGACCCGGCGCTCGAAGGCGTAGAACGCGATCTGGCGCACGACCGTGTTGATCATGTCCTCGACCTTGGCCGCGAGCATGGCCTTGCGCTCTTTCTTCTCGGCGTTGGCCAGGAGCTTACGGAACGTCAGCATCTCGCCGAACACGCTCGCAGTCTCGGCAAGCGTGAGCGGCGTCGGCGCCATCAGCG
>JAFAPJ010000633.1 GCA_019247255.1 Methylobacteriaceae bacterium
CGATCGCCCGGCCCTTCGCGGCCGCCACGAGCTCGACGGCATCCGCGAAGGCCCGGCCGAGCGGTCCCGTCATGGCGTCGCGCAGGACGGCGAGCCCGTCCCGCTCGGCCTCGAGCGTGCGCAGGGCGGACCCGATGGCGGGGTCGAACGGGGTGGTCTGACGGAGGGCTGACATCGTCGCCCTCCTACCACGACACGGCCGCGACCGCGACCCCGGACCGCGCCCGTTACGGCCCGTTAACCATGCCGGTTTTACCTCCGTTCACCACGTCGCGGAACGTGGCGACCCGGACGGGATCCCCGGATGCGGCTCCCCTGGCGGTTGATGATGCGACGCAGCCGCCTTCGGCTCCTGCTCACGGCGACCTGTCTCGCGGCGACGGCGGGACCGGCCCTCGCCCAAGCTCCTCTCGCCCAGGTTCCCCTCGCGCTGCGCGGCACCGGGGACGGCGACGCGACCTTCCCGCTCACGCCCTCGCCCGTCACCCCGCCGTCGAACGGGACCGGCCTGTCGCCGACCTTCATCGCGCCGCCCCCGAACCCGGGCTCCCCCGTTCCGGGCCGGCGATCCTACGGCCGGCCGGCCGGACGAAGCGCGCGTCCGCCCGTTTACGCGCCGATCCGCCCGCCCGTCAGGCCGAGCCTCATCGTCCCGGCGCTCGGCCCGGAGGTGCAGCCGCCGGTCGTCGGCCTGCCCGAGCCGGTCCCGCCGCCGCCGAAGCTCCGTCGCCGGCTCGCCGAGGACGACGCTTACGCGCCCCTCGGATTGCGGGTCGGCACCATCAACCTCTTCCCGGTGCTCGGCCAATCGCTCGGCTACGACACCAATCCGAACCGGTCCTCATTCGATCGGAAGGGCTCGGCCCTGTCGCAGACCGAGGTCGAGCTCGGCATCGCGTCGGACTGGTCGAACCACCAGCTCACCGGCCAGCTGCGCGGCGCGTACAACGCTTACCCGCAGAACGCGGACGCGAACCGGCCCGAAGGCGCGGGCCGGCTGGGGCTGCGGCTCGACGTGACCCGCGACACGCAGGTCAACATCGAGGGACGCTACGCGATCGACACGCAGCGTCCGGACAGCCCCGATTTTAGCGCCACCGTCCGCGAACGGCCGATCATCGCGTCCGAAGGCGCGTCGCTCGGCGTGACCCAACGATTCGGCCGCGTCCTCGCGAGCCTGACCGGCACGGTCGACCGCTTCGATTACGAGAACGCGACGCTCGCGAACGGGACGGTCTTCGACCAGAGCGACCGCAACCTCACCCAGCTCGGCGTGAAGGGGCGGGTCGGCTACGAGCTGAAGCCCGGCTTCGTGCCCTTCGTCGAGGTCCTGGCCGACACGCGCGACTACGACCGGCCCGTCGACAGCGCCGGCTTCCGCCGCAGCTCCGACGGTATCGGCGGGCGGCTCGGCACCACCTTCGAGCTCACCCGCCTCGTCACGGGCGAGATCGCGGCCGGCGCAATCCGGCGAAGCTACGACGATCCGCGGCTGCGCGACCTGACCTCGCCCATCCTCGATGCGGCGCTGACCTGGGCGATCACGCCGCTCACCACGATCAAGGGCACGGCCACCGCGCTCGTCGACGAGACGACCGTCGCGGAATCGCCCGGCGTCCGCACGGTCCGGGGCACGGTCGAGGTCGCCCATGCGCTGCGCCGCAACCTGACCCTGACGACAGGGCTCACCTACTCGACCTCGGATTACGACCGCGTCGCGATCAGCCAGGAATCCTTCGGCGCGCTCGTACGGGCCGATTACAAGCTGAACCGCTGGCTCGGCATCCGGGCGAGCTACAACTTCGAGCGCTACCGCACGGAGGGAGCGGCGAGCGCGTGCGACTGTACGCTCAGCAAATCGGGCTACACCGCCCACGTCTTCCTGCTCGGCATGCGCTTCACGCCCTGACGCGGGCGAGCGCGTCGCTCTCAGCCTCGTTCCAGGATGAGCTCCGCCACCTGCGGGACATCCTTGTCGCCGCGGCCCGAGAGGTTGACCACCATGAGGTGGTCGGCCGGCAGCGTCGGGGCGATCTCGGCGACCTTGGCGATCGCGTGGGCTGGCTCGAGCGCCGGGATGATGCCCTCGAGCCGCGAGAGGAGCGAGAAGGCCGCCAGCGCCTCCTCGTCCGTCGCCGAGAGATAGGTGACCCGCCCGGCCTCGTGCAGCCAGGCATGTTCGGGCCCGATGCCCGGGTAATCGAGCCCGGCCGAGATCGAATGGGCGTCGTTGATCTGCCCGTCCTCGTTCATGAGGAGGTAGGTGCGGTTGCCGTGGAGCACGCCCGGCTTGCCGCCGGCGAGCGAGGCCGCGTGCAGCCCCGACAGGCCGTGGCCCGCGGCCTCCACCCCGAAGATCTCGACCTCGCGGTCGTCGAGGAAGGGATGAAAGAGCCCGATCGCGTTCGAGCCGCCGCCGATGCAGGCGACGAGCGAATCCGGCAACCGGCCCTCGGCCTCCCCCATCTGCTCGCGGACCTCGCGTCCGATCACGGATTGGAAGTCGCGCACCATCATCGGGTAGGGATGCGGGCCGGCCGCGGTGCCGCTGCAGTAGAAGGTGCTCGCGACGTTCGTGACCCAGTCGCGCAGCGCCTCGTTCATCGCGTCCTTCAAGGTGCGCGTGCCGGACTGCACGGGCACCACCGTCGCACCGAGCATCCGCATGCGGTCGACGTTCGGCTTCTGCCGGGCGACGTCGACCTCGCCCATGTAGACGACGCAATCGAGGCCGAAGCGCGCGCAGAGCGTCGCGGTCGCGACGCCGTGCTGGCCCGCGCCCGTCTCGGCGATGATGCGCTTCTTGCCCATGCGGCGCGCGAGCAGGATCTGGCCCAGCACGTTGTTCACCTTGCGCGAGCCCGTGTGGTTCAGCTCCTCGCGCTTCAGGTAGATCTTCGCGCCGCCGAGATGCGCCGTCAGTCGCTCGGCGAAATATAGGGGGCTCGGCCGGCCGACGTAATGCGTCCGGAGATTGGCCATCTCGGTCGCGAAGGCCGGGTCGAGGCGAGCTTCCCCGTAAGCCCTCTCGAGCTCGAGGATGAGCGGCATCAGCGTCTCGGCAACGAATCGGCCCCCGAAGATGCCGAACATGCCGCGCTCGTCCGGACCAGCCCGGAAGGTGTTGGGGATCGGATGCGCGGTCACGCGACTTGCCTCGTGTCGTCGAGAGCCGCGAATGCGGCCCGGGAAGCGGCCACGAAGGCCGCGATCTTGGCAGGGTCCTTCACGCCCGGCCGGCTCTCGACCCCGGACGAGACGTCGACCGCCCGCAGGCCCGTCGCCGCGATTGCCGCAGCGACGTTGCCCGGATCGAGCCCTCCGGACAGCATGGCTCCGGGGCCGAGCTCGGCTCCGCGCAGGAGGGTCCAGTCGAAGGCGGCGCCGTTCCCGCCCGGACGCGTCGCGCCGGCCGGCGCCTTGGCGTCGAGGAGGATCCGGTCGGCGACGGCGCGAAAGGCGGCGACCGCTGCGAGGTCGTCCGGCCCCGCGATCCCGACCGCCTTGGCGACCGGAAGCCCCGTCCGACGCCGGACGGCCGCGAGGCGCTCCGGCGTCTCGTGCCCGTGCAGCTGAAGCAGGTCCGGGGCGATCGCCGCGACGGCCGCGTCGAGCTCCGCGTCGCTCGGGTCGACGAGCAGCAGCACGCGCCGGGCGCGTCCCCGCGCGGCGGCCGCCAGCGCCGCCGCCTCGTCGAGGGCGAGATGGCGCGGCGAAGGCGGAAAGCTCACGAAGCCGACCATGTCGGCGCCGGCAGTCAGCGCTGCCGCCAGCGCGGCCGGGTCCGTCACGCCGCAGATCTTCACGAGGGAGCTCATCGCTCGCGACCCTACCGCGGCTGCGTCCCGGGTTGAAGCGCGTCGCCGCCGCGGTCACCCGATCGGTCGTGGCGGAGCGGCGTTCCGCTCCGCCGCGAGATCAGGTGAAGCGCCCGCTCGCTTGGCCGAGAACCAGGAAGACCCGCCCCGTCTCGGACATGACGTAGCGGCGGCGCTGCGCCGTCCCGCCTTCCCCCGAAGAGAGGCTGTCGAGCAGCCGCTCGAACTCGCTGACGTAGCGGTCGACGGTCTTCGCGAAGGCCGGATCGGTCGCGTAACGCTCCCGGATCTCGGAGAAGACGACCCGGTCGATCGGCGCGTAGATGTCGGGCGTGAACACGCCGCGCTCGCCGCCCTCGTGACGCACCCAGAGCTGGGCGGCCGTCTCCGAATCGATCATCCGCGATATGTCGGCCGAGATCGCCGCGAGCGACCCGCCCGAGGCCGGATCGGCGGGCGCGCCGCGCGGAGCCGGCTCTGCCGCCCGGATCGGTTCCGGCATCCGGATCGGCTCCGGCGAGCGGATCGGCTCGACGGCGCGGGGGGGCTCGGGGTTCCGCGCCGGCTCCGGCGCGCGCGCCGGCTCGGCGGTACGGACCGCGTCAGGAGCCCTGGCGGTGTCGGGAGCCCGGCTCGACGCCCGGGGCGGGGCGGCCAGGGCGGGCGTCGGCTCGGCCGCGGAGGCCGCGACGTCGAGCCCGGAGGCTGACACGATGGCGGCGAGCTCCCGGATCGCCCGGATCTGCTCGCTCACGACGCGCCGCATCTCGGCGGTCGCCTCCTCCGTCTCGCGCGGCAGGACCGCGATCCCGGCCGTGAGCTCGGTACGGGTCTTCTCCAGATTGTCCTGGATGGTCCCCGCCATGTCGCGCAGCTGCGTGACGGAGCCGCGGAACCGTCCGAGCGCTCCGTCGAGCTTCTCCCACATCTCGGCCGCGGTCGCCTCGAAGGCGGTGCGCAGCGCGACGATCGTCTTCTCGTTCTCCTGGCCGGTCTGCTCGCGCAGCGCCCCGAAGGTCTGGAGGAGAGCGCGGCTCGCCTCCCCGAGGCTCGTCTCGAGCGCGCGCCGGGTCTCGCCCGCCCGCTTCTCGGCCTCGGCGAGCGAGGCCTCGAGCCGGCCGGAGAAGCCCTCCGTCGTCGTGCCGAGCGCGGCCGAGACGCGGTCCATCTCGGCGACGAGGCTCTCGAGCGCCGCCCGACGCTCGGCCAACGTCTCGCCGACCGAGGCTTCCGCGCGCCCGAAGGCTCCCGTCGCGTCCTCGAGCGCCGCGAGATGCTGGCCCGTGGCGGCCGCAAGCCCGCGGCCGCGTTCCTCGAGCGTCGCGACGAGGTTCACGACCTCTCCGAGCGCGCCGGACGAGATCGCCCGGAAGGCATCGACCTGCTCGCCGAGCCGCTCGGCCGCCGCGGCAGACCCGCTCGACAGCTCGGCCACAACCTCGCGGACCTCGCCGATCCGCTCGCGCAGCCCGCCCCCGAGCTCGCCGAGCTGGCCCGTCGCGTCCGCCGTGAGGCTCCGCAGGGCCCGGTTCGCCTCGTTGAGCTGCGCGATCACCTGCCCGAGCTCGCTCTGCAGGCTCGCCTGCGTGGCCTCGAGGCTCGCGACCGCTTGGCCTGCCCCCTCGTCGACCGCGCTCCGAAGCGTCGCGACCGAGCCCGCATAGAGCTGGGTCATCTCGACGAGCTGCTGCCGGAGCGCGGCCTGCACGGCCTCGCCGCGCTCGTCGAGCGTGCGGACGACGTGGTCGACCGTCTGGCCCATCTCGCCCGTGATCGCCCGGCCCTGGCGCGCGATCGCGTCGACGAGCGCGACGCCGCGCCCGTCCATGAGGGTCGTCAGCTCCTCGATGCGCCCGCCGAGCGCCTCGGCGGCCGCGCCTCCATGGCGCTCGATCGTCGAGGCGAGCTCCCCGCCCCGCCGCTCGATCACGTCGCGGAGCGTCGCGCCCGCCGTGTCGAGCGCCTCGCGTAGCGCCTCCGTTCGCGAGGCGAGCGCCGCGTCGAGAACCGTCGCCCGGCCCTCGAGCCGCTCTGCCAGGTCCTGGCCGCGCCCGTCCACGATCTCGCGCAACGCCGCCACCCGGCCGTCGAGCGCGATGCGCAGCTCCTCGGCGGTCCGCCCGACCGCTTCGGCGGCGGCCCGGCCGCCGGCATCGAGGGTGCCCGAGATCGCGCTGCCGCGCTCCTCGAGGAGCGTGCGGATCTCGCCGGTGCGCTCGTCGAGAAGTCGCGTCAGCTCGGCCATGCGCCCGCCGAGCCCCGCGAGCGCGACCTGCGCGCTCCGATCGAGCCGCACGGCGGCCTCTGCGCCGCTCGTCGTCAGCGCCTCCGCGGCCTCCTGGGCCCGCGCCGCCACCAGGTCGGCAACGGCCGTCCCGCGCGCGTCGAGGAGACCGACGAGCTCCCGGCCGCGCTGCTCGAAGAGCGTCGAGACCTCGGTCATCTGCCGGCCGAGGGCGACCGTGATCGAGTCGCTGCGCCGCTCGAGAATGGTGCTCAGCGACGCGCCGCGCTGGTCGACGAGGTCCGTGAAGGCGGTGGCGCGCTCGTCGAAGGTCTGGCCGAGCGCGCCGACCTGGGCGCCGATGCGCGTGACGAAGCTCTCGCCGCGCCCGTCGAGCTCGGCGAGGAGCGAGGTGCTCCGCTCGGAGACGACGCGGCCGAATTCCTCCGTCCGACGCTCGAAGGTCGTGGTCAGCTCGGCCACCTGATTGCCGAGCGTGCCGATCACGGACTGGCCGCGCAGGCCCACGAGATCGGCGAGCTCGTGGCCGCTCGTCTCGATCCGGCGCGCGAGGGCGGCCGCCTGCTCGTCCAGGACCTCCGCGATGCGGGTCGCGGCCGTCCCGAGGGTGTCGACGGCCTGCCGGCCCCGCTCCTCGATGCGGCCGGTGAAGTCCGCGCCGCGCTCGTCGAAGACGCGGGCGATCCCGGCCGTCCCGCTCTCCAACAGCCGCGTCAGCTCGGACGTGCGGATGCCGAGCGCGGCGACCGCCATGTCGGCCTGCCCGCCGAGCGCCGCGACGAGCTTGCCGCCCCGCTCGTCGAAGAGCCTCTCGATGTCGGTCAGGCGCGCATCGAGGGTCGTGCGGACGCGCCCGCCCGTCTCGTCGATGCGCGACACGAGCTCGGTGCCGCGCGTGTCGAGCACCTCGACCAAGCCCTTCGTTCCGCCCTCGAGCAGGCGCGACAGCTCGACCACGTGGGTGCCGATCGTGGTCGCGACCGTCTGGCCCTGGCGGGCGACGATCTCGACAAGGCCCGTGCCGCGCGCATCGAGGATGCGGCCCAGCGCCGACAGGCGATCGTCCAGGAGGGCCGAGACGGCGCCCGCCTGCTCCTCGAGCCGCGTGACGGCCTGCTCGCCCCGGGCCTCGAGCGCCCCGGCGAGCGCGTTCCCGCGCCGGTCGATCAGCTCGGACAGGGTTCCGGTGCGCGAATCGAGCGCCTCGGTCGCGGTCTGGATGCGGGTGTCGATCGTGTCGACGAGATCGCGCCCGTTCGTCACGATGGCGTCGGCGAGCCGCGCGCCCCGCTCGTCGATGAGGGCGGTGAGGGCCGTCGTGCGACCGTCGAGGACGTTCTCGAACGACGAGATCTGGCCCGAGAGCCTGTCGAGCAGCTCGCCCCCGCGGCTGTCGACGAGCCCGGTGAAGCCGGCGGCACGCTGGCCGAAGGTCGCCTCGAAGGTGCGGGTGCGTTCCTCGAGGAGGCGCGCCGCCTCGGCGGTGCGCTCGCCGATCGTCTCGATCGCCTTGTTGCCGGCCTCGGCCATCAGGTTCGCGACGGTTCCGCCCCGGCTCTCGACGAGCGCCTCGAGCGCGGCGGCGCGCGCGTCGAAGGTGCGGGCGACCGCGTCGAGCTGTTCCTCGAGTCGCGCCGTGATCGCGCCGCCCCGGCTGTCGAGCGCCGACCCGAAGGTCTGCGCATGCCCCTCGATCGCCTCGACGAGGGCGCCGCCGCGATTGGCGAAAAGCGCGCCGAGCTCGTCGATCCTCTGGCCGAGCCGGCCGATGGTATCCTGGCCCGTCCGGTCGAGCTTGGCGGCGAGATCGGCGCCGCGCTCGTCGAGCAGCTGGCCGAGGGCCGCGGTGCGGGACTCCATGAGCTCGGCCGATTCCACGAGGCGCGAGCCGAGGCTGCTGACGAAAGCCTGGCCGGTGCGCTCCACGATGCCGGCGATGCGACCGCCCCGGTCGTCCAGGAGCTCGGTGAGGGCGCGGGTGCGCTCGTCGAGCAGCGTCCGGACATCGCCGAAGCGCCCGTCGAGCTGGGCGAGCATCGAGCGCCCGGCCGTGTCGATCCCCTCGGCCAGGGCCGCGCGGCGCAGGTCGATCTCGCCCGTGAGCGCCGACCCGCGATCCTCCAAGGTGCGCGAGAGCTCGACGATCTGGTTGCCGAGCGTGCCGATGACCTCCTGGCCCTTGCGCGAGACGGTGTCGGCGAGCGCGCCGGAGCGGGTCTCGAAGAGGGTCTCGACCTCACGGCTGCGGGCCTCGATCGCGGCCGCGAACTCGGCCGCGCGTTGGTCGAAGACGGTGCCGATCGTGCCGGTGCTGCGATCGAGCAGGGCCGTCAGCTCCTCGATACGGCTGCCGAGCGTCCCGATGACCGCCTGCCCGCGCGTCTCGAAGAGCGTCGTCAGCACGGCCGAGCCGCGGTCGAAGAGCGTCGCGAAATCGGTCATGCGCTGGCCGAGCGTCCCGAAGACCGTCCGGCTCTGCTGATCGAGGCGATCGACGAAGGCGGCCGTGCGCGCCTCGACGGCCGCGCCGAGGGCCTCCCGGCGCTCGTCCGCCACGCGAACGAACTCGTCCGAGCGCCCGGCCAGGTCTCGGGTCGCGCCCTCGACCGACTGGATCAGGCGCCGGGCATGGCCCTCCATCGCGGTCTCGACCGCCCGGCCGCGCTCCTCGAGGGCCGAGGCGACGCCGCCGGCCGCGCTCTCGACGTCGACCGTGATGGCGTGCGCCCGATCCTGCAGCAACGCGGTCAGCTGCGTCATGCGGTCGACGACGCGCTCCTCCAGCCCGGCGACGCCCGTGCCGACCGTCCGGTCGATATCGGCGACCCGGACCTCGAACATGCGGTCGATCTCCTGGGCCCGGCCGCCGAGCAGCTCCGCAACCTGCTGGGTGCGCGCGACGACGTCGCGTCCGAACGTCTCCGCGTGCCGGCCGAGGCTCGCCTCGACCTCGCGGCGGCTCAGATCGAGCGCCGCCGTGATCTCGCCCGTGCGCGACGCGATGGTGTCGGCGAGGCCTGGGCCGACCTCGGTCATGAGGCGCGTCGCCTCGTCGAGGCGGCTGCCGAGGGTCGAGCTGAACGCGCCGAGCTCGCCCGAGAGCCGGTCCACGAGCGCGCCGCCGCGGCCGACGACCGTCTCCTCGAGCGAGGCCAGTCGGGCCGTCAAGGACTGGTCGAGGGTGCGGCTGCCCGCCTCGACCGTTTCGGTCAGCGTCCGGCCGGTCTGGGTGAGGATCTCGTGGATGCGCGCGCTCTGGGTCGCGAGCGCGGTGAGAACGTCACGGCCGGTTCCGGCGAGCGCGGCATTCGCCTCCGCGGTCTGGCCCGCGAGCGCCTGGGCAATCTCACGGCCGCGCGCGTCGAAGGCCGCGCCGGCCTCGCCGAGCCGCGCCGAGAGCTCGCCCGACACGCGGGCGATCACGGTCTCGAGCGCGCCGGCGGCGTCCCCCGCCTGGGTGGCGAGCGTGCGGCTCAGCCGCTCCTCGAAGCCCGACAGGTTGTCCTGCAGCGTGCCGCCATGAACCCGCACGCTCTCGTCGATGCGGCGGCCGGCGAGCTCGAGCCGGTCCGCCAGCCCGTCCGCCCGCGCCGCGAGCCCGTCGGCGCCGCCCCGCAGCGCTTCCTCGAGCCGCGCGTGGATCGTGTCCGCACCGATCCGGAACGTGTCGGAGAGCTGGTTCCCCATCGCGGCGAGCTGCTCGCGGACCGTCCCGGCCCGGAAGGCGACATCTTCCGCGCTGCGCCCGCCCGCCTGCTCGATCTCGCCCGCGAGCGCCACGCCGCGCGCCGCGAGGCTCGCGGAAACCTGGCTCCCGGCGGCCGCGATCTGGTCGCGCGCGTCTCCCGCCTGGGTGACGATCGCCTCGCCGAGGGCGCGCGCAGCCCCATCGATGCCGCCGCGCGCCTCCTGGGCGCTCGCCCGCAGCGTCTCGGCCGCCGCGAGACCGGCTTCGGCCAGCTGCTCGCGCACCTCGCCCGACCGAGTCGCGAGGGTCGAGACCAAGCTTTGACCGGCCTGATCGACGCCCTGGCGCGCCCGCTCGCCCTCGCTCGCGATCCGCTCGACGATCTCCCAGCCGGCCCCGTCGAGATGGCCGCGGAACTCGGCGCTGCGGGCCACGAGCTCGGAGAGCAGGCGCGTGCTCGATTCGGCGATGCCGTCGCGTGCTTCCGCCCCACGCAGGATGATCTCCGAGACGAGCCCGGTGCCGGTCGCGGCGAGCTGGTCGCGGACCTGACCGCCGCGCTCGCCGAGGCTCTGGACGAGCTCGGCGCTTGCGCTCTCGATCGCGGCGCGCACCTCGTCCGATCGGCTGGCGAGGTTCGCCCCGATCTCGGTCGCGGCGGCGGCCAGCGTCTCGCGGACGTCGCGGCTGCGGGCCGTGATCTCGGCGGAGATCGAGTCCGTGACGCCCGACAGGTCGGTCCGCAGCGTCTCGGCTCGCGTATCCACGGCCTCGACGATGCTGGCGCCGGTCGCGGCGAACTGGTCGTTGAGGCTGACGCCCCGCGCCACGAAGCTCGCTTCGAGCGTCTGGGCGGTGCGCTCGAAGGCGAGCCGCACCTCGCTGCCCTGGTTGACCAACGAGCCGATCACCTCCGTGCCCGTCTCGGCCAGGGTTCGGGTGACCGTCTGAGCTCCCTCGTGCAGGCTGCGCGTGAGCACGTCGCCCGTGCGCTCGACCGCCGCGGTCACGTCCTGGGCGCGCGCCTCGAGCGCCGAGGTGACCTCCTGCCCGACCGCGCTCACCCCCGCTTTCACGGTTTCGGTCGATTCGACGAGCCTGGCGACCATCTGGTGCCCGCGCTCGTCGAGATCGGTCACGAGCCGCTCGCCCGCGAGCGCGAGGTTGCGCGCGAAATCCTCGCCGCGCCGGTCGAGCGAGCCCGTGACGCGGTCGCCCGCCGATTGCATCGCCTCGACGATCCGGTCGGAGGCCGACGCAAGCTCCTGGGCGAAACCTTCGTGACCGCTCGCGATCGCGCCGCGCACGCGCTCGGCGTTGCCGAAGATCGCTTCGCGCTGCGTGACAAGCTCGTCCACGAGCGAGCGGATGCGCACCTCGTTGTCGGCGTAGGCTCGCTCCAGGGTGGCGATCTCGCCGCGCACGATCGTCTCGAGCTCGCCGGCCCGCGCGAGGGCGCGTTCGAGCCCGTCCCCGACGGCTGCGACCTCCCGGCGGACGGCGCGGGACACGCTCGCGACCGCGTCCGTCGCGTAGTGCTCGGGCTGCGCGAGCCGGATCGCGACCTCGCCGACCGCGCGGGCGACGAGCCGCATCTCCTGCGATCGCACGGCCAGCATGGCGGCGATGACCACGAGGAGCACCGGGCCGAGCGTCAAGGCGCCGATCGTCGTCAGCTCGAGGGGGGCGAGCCCCTTCAGGTAGGCGATGGGCTCGGCCCCTTCCGCCCGCAGGTAGACGAGAGCCGCGACCCCGCCGACCCACAAAAGGGAGAGAAGTGTCGCGACGACGTAGGGCGTTCGCGATGGCCGGACCCGCAGGGCCTGAAGCAGAAGGCCCATCTCGCGCCGGTCGTCATTGGCGACGGCTGAGCGGTCGGGCTCGACGATCTGCGGAGCCTCGTCGGCCGGAAACGCGCGCTCGAGCCCCGCGGGCGCGTCGGCCCCGTCGAACGGAGCCTCGCTGTGTTCCGCCTCGGCCGCCCGCGCCGTGCTCGTCGCGATCGTGTCTCTCGCCATGCCGCCGCCTCGACTCCACGCGCGGGCGTCTCGGCCGCGCCGCGCAGGCGGCCCGGCGAGGAGCGCCGGGAGACGCCCCCGTGCCTCCTCGCACGCGCACGCCACCCCGGGTTAATCCCGCATTTACCATGCAAGTTTAGGGGGCCGGTCCCTCCAAGGGAACCCGAGCGGAAGCGCGGGCTCCGAACGTCGTTAACGCTGTGGAGAGCCTGTCCCCGCATTTGTGATGACGCGCTTCAGACCCGACCCCGAGCCGCCATGCAGCCCGATGCTCCCGAGGCCCGCCCGCCCGCCGCACCCGCGGTCGCGATCGACCGGCTGCTCCTTCACGCTGCCGGCGACGAGGCCCTCGCGCGCGAGCTCCTGCGCCTCTTCGCGGGACAATGCGCCGCGGCGGCGCCGAGGATCCGACCCGGTCACACCGACCTCGCCGTGACGGCGCACCGCTTGAAGGGCGCGGCCGCCGCGGTCGGGGCGGAGGGCGTCGTGGCCGCCGCGGCCCGGATCGAGGACGGAGACGGCTCGGCCCAGGCCCTCGCGGCGCTGACCGGAGCGCTCGCGGAGGCCGGGGCAGCGGCGCAAGCGCTCGCCGACGCGCCGTCGCTCGCCCAGAAAATCGACGGCCTCGCCAAGGCGAGCGCCTTCCCGTAAGGGCGACCCGCCGCGGGTCCGCAAGCCCGCACCGATCGGGGCGCGGCGCCCCCCTCCACGAGGACGAGCATGCCGAAGATCACCTTCATCGACGCGGGCGGGACGTCGCGGAGCGTCGAGGCGCCGGTCGGCTGGACCGTGATGGAATCGGCGGTGAAGAACAACGTGCCGGGGATCGAGGCCGAGTGCGGCGGGGCCTGCGCCTGCGCGACCTGCCACGTCTACGTGGACGAGGCCTGGACCGCGGCCGTCGGCGCGCCCCAGCCGATGGAATCCGACATGCTGGATTTCGCGTCCGACGTGCGGCCGAACTCGCGCCTGTCCTGCCAGATCAAGGTGAAGCCCGAGCTCGACGGCCTCGTCGTCACGACGCCCGAGCGGCAGGGCTGAGCGTGAGCGGACGCGGGACGCTCCTCGTCACGGGCGGCAGCCGCGGCATCGGAGCCGCGGTCGCGCAGCTCGCCGCCGCCCGCGGCTACGACGTGGCGCTGAGCTACCGGACGGAGCGGGACGCCGCGGACAGAGTGGCGGCAGCCTGCCGCGACGCGGGCGCCCGGGCCGTCGCGATCGGGGCCGACATGGCGGTCGAGGCCGACATTGTCAGGCTCTTCGACGAGGCGGAAGCCGCGCTCGGGCCGCTGCGTCACGTCGTCAACAATGCCGGGGTGACGGGGCGCTCGAGCCCGCTGGCGGACGCCGATCCCCGGAACGTGCGCGATTGCATCGACGTCAACGTCACGGGCGCGATCCTGGTGGCTCGGGAAGCCGCACGGCGGCTCGCCACCACGCGCGGCGGTCGCGGCGGCTCGCTCGTGAACATCTCCTCGGTTGCCGCCGGGCTCGGCAGCCCTGGAGAATATGTCTGGTACGCGGCCTCCAAGGGCGCGATCGACGCGCTGACGGTCGGGCTCGCGAAGGAGCTCGCGCCGGCGGGGATCCGCGTCAACGCCGTCTCGCCGGGGATGGTCGAGACCGACATTCACGAGCGCTCGACCGGCGATCGGGCGCGGGTGGAGCGGATCCGGCCTCTCATCCCGATGCAGCGCATCGGCTCCGCCGAGGAGATCGCGGCGGCCGTGCTCTTCCTCGTCTCGGACGAGGCGAGCTACGTCACGGGAGCGAACCTGCGCGTCTCCGGCGGCCGCTGAAGCGGCCGGAGCGCCGCGCGCCTCCTTTGAATCCGCCCCCCACGTCACTATAAGACCGGCGCGCGCCCGAGCGGCCGCCGTCGCACCGTTTTCCGGTGCCTCCCAAGGAGTTCCCGTGATCACCCCCGCCCTGGCGCAAGGCACGTCGGCCGCGCCCTCGACCGACATGATCATCCAGTTCGTGCCTTTCGTCCTGATTTTCGTCATCATGTGGTTCCTCATCATCCGGCCCCAGCAGCGCCGGGCGCGCGAGCACGCGGACATGATCAAGGCCGTGCGGCGGGGCGACACGGTCGTGACCACGGGCGGCATCGTCGGGCGCGTGACGCGGGTGACGGACGATCCGGAGATCGAGGTCGAGATCGCCGAGGGCGTGCGGGTGAAGCTCGTGCGCGGCATGATCAGCGAGGTTCGGTCGAGGGGCGAACCGGTGAAGGGCTGAGGCCCGAGACGAGGACGACGGGCGCGATGCTGCGTTTCTCCAAGACCAAGGTCATCTTCACGCTGGGAGCGGTCCTGGTCGGCCTCCTCCTCGCGGTTCCGAGCCTGATGAGCCGGGACGAACGGCAGGCCTACCTGAAGGCGATCCCGTCCTGGATCCCGACCTGGATGGTGCCGACCCGCGCCATCGTGCTCGGGCTCGACCTGCAGGGCGGGTCGCAGATCCTGCTCGAGGTGGATCGGGCGGACCTCGTCCGGACCCAGGCCTTGAGCCTGCGCGACGACGTCCGCCGGGTCCTGCGGGAGAACGGTGTCGCGATCGAGGGCGGCATCCAGATCAGCGGACGCGGCGTCCAGGTCCGTATCCCGGACGCGGCGGCGCGCGCCCGCGTGCTGCCGAAGCTGCGCGAGCTGTCGCAGCCGATCACGAGCGCGATCCTCGGTCAGACAGGCGCGCAGACGCTCGGCGTTGCGGAGAGCCCGGACGGCCTCGTCCAGCTGACCTTCACCGACCAGGGGATCGAGGATCGGATCCGACGCGCGGTCGACCAGTCGATCGAGGTGATCCGCCGCCGCGTCGACCAGCTCGGCACGACCGAGCCCTCCATCCAGCGCCAGGGCGCGGATCGCGTCCTCGTCCAGGTGCCGGGCCTGCAGGATCCGGCCCGGCTCGAGGAGATTCTCGGCAAGACCGCCAAGCTCGAATTCCGTCTCCTCGGGGATGCCGGCTCGACCGACACGGAGCTCCTGCCCTCCCGCGACGCCGGCGGGCAGCGCGTCCCGGTCGAGCGGCAGATCATCCTGGACGGCGCGGACCTGACGGACGCGACCCCGGGCTTCGACAACCGAACGAACGAGCCGATCGTCAACTTCCGCTTCAACCTGCGGGGCGCCCAGCGCTTCGGGGACGCGACGACGCGCAATGTCGGGCGGCCGCTCGCGATCGTCCTCGACAACGAGGTGATCTCGGCGCCGCGCATCATCCAACCCATCACGGGCGGGCAAGGGCAGATCTCGGGCCGGTTCACGGTTCAGCAGGCGAACGACCTCTCGGTGCTGCTGCGATCGGGGGCGCTGCCCGCGAAGCTCACCATCATCGAGCGGCGAACGGTCGGCCCCGGCCTGGGGCGGGATTCGATCGAGGCCGGCAAGCTCGCGACCTATGTGGCGACCCTGTTCGTCGTCATCCTGATGTTCGCGACCTACGGGGTGTTCGGCTTCATCGCGAACGTCGCGCTCGTGGTCCATGTCGGGCTGATCTTCGGGCTGATGTCGGTGCTCGAAGCCACCCTGACGCTACCCGGTATCGCCGGGATCGTGCTGACGATCGGCACCGCGGTCGATTCGAACGTGCTCATCTACGAGCGTATCCGCGAGGAGGCGCGGGCGGGGCGCTCCGTCGTCACCGCGATCCAGGCCGGGTTCGATCGTGCCTTCGCGACCATCATCGATTCGAACTCGACGATGGCGATCGCCGCGCTCATCCTGTTCTTCATGGGGTCGGGACCGGTGCGCGGCTTCGCGGTGGTGTTCCTGCTCGGCATCCTGACGACCGTGATCACGGCGGTGACGATGACCCGCATGATGATCGCGCTCTGGTACGGCTACGCCCGCCCCAAGGCGATCCCCTTTTAGGACCTGACTCCCGTGCGCCTCCTTCGCATCTGGCCGGACGAGACCCGCTTCGATTTCATGCGGTTCCGGCACGTCACCTTCCCGCTCTCGGCGACGCTGTCGGTCGCCATCGCGATCGTCTTCGTGACGATGGGGCTGAACTTCGGGGTCGACTTCAAGGGCGGCACCCTCATCGAGCTCGCCGCGAAAGCCGGGCAGGCCGATGTTGGCTCCGTCCGCAATGCGGCGAACAACCTCGGCTTCGGCGAGGTCGAGGTCCAGGAATTCGGCAACCAGGGCGGCGTCTCGCTTCGCTTCCCGATCCAGCCGGGTGGCGAGGCCGCGCAGGGCGTGGTCGTCGACAAGGCGCGCGCGACCTTCGGGGCCGATTACAATTTCGACCGCGTGGAGACGGTCGGCCCGCGCGTCTCGGGCGAGCTCGTCCAGTCCGGCACGATCGGCGTTGTGCTCTCCGTCTTCGCGGTCCTCGCTTATCTCTGGTTCCGCTTCGAGCGCGAGCTCGCGATCGGCGCGATCGTCGGAACGCTCCACGACATCGTCCTCACGATCGGCTTCTTCGTCATCACGCGGCACGAGTTCAACATGACCTCGATCGCCGCGATCCTGACGATCGTGGGCTACTCGCTCAACGAGACGGTGGTGGTGTTCGATCGAACGCGCGAGCTCCTGCGCCGTTACAAGCAGATGCCGACCGAGGAGCTCCTCAACCTGTCGATCAACTCGACCATGTCGCGCACCGTCATGACCGCGACGACGACCACCCTGTCGCTGCTCGCGCTCGTGCTGTTCGGCGGTCGCGCGATCGAGGGCTTCGCGGAGGTGATGCTCGCGGGCGTCGTGATCTGCACCTATTCGGCGATCTTCATCTCCTCGCCCGTGCTCATCTATATCGGGTCGCGCCTCGCCAGCCGCTCGCTCGCGGCGGGCGCCGGCGTCCCGCAGCCGGCCGAGTAAGGTGGATCGCGAGCGCGAGGCCGGCCCGGGCTTCGTCCCCGGGCGCCACATGCTCGATTCATACGGCCGCGGTGGCTTCCGCTTCGCCGGCATGTCGCATCGCGGCTCGATCCTCGCCCTGCCGTCCGGCGTCCGGGCCTGGCCGGTCGAGAGCCTGGCCGAGCTCACGATCGAGGCGCTGCGCCCCATCTTCGACGAGGAGCCGTCGCTGGAGCTTCTCCTCCTCGGCACCGGGGACCAGCCCGGCTTCGTGCCCGAAGCCATCCGGCGGCACGTCCGCGCGGCCGGGATCGGGCTCGACCCGATGGCGACGGGACCCGCCGCCCGGACCTACAACGTCCTCGTGGCGGAGGAGCGGCGCGTCGGCGCGGCGCTGATCGCGGTCGCATGAGCGTCGTCGAGGGCGCCACGGCCGGCGATTTCGCCCAGGCTCAAACCATCGTTCGCGATGCCGATCCCGACCGCTACGCGGCGACGCTTTTCGCGCCCGCGCCCGCGCGCCCGGCCCTCTTCGCGCTCTACGCCTTCTCGGCCGAGGTCGCGCGGGTCCGCGACGCCGTCTCGAACCCCATGCCCGGCGAGATCCGTCTCCAATGGTGGCGCGACGCGATCGCCGGCGAGGCCCGGGGCGACGCGGCGGCGAGCCCGGTCGCGGCCACGCTGGAGGACACGATCGAACGCTACCGGCTGCCGCGGGCGGCGCTCCTCGATCTCGTCGATGCGCGGGTCTTTGACCTCTACGACGATCCCATGCCGAGCCTTGCCGATCTCGAGGGCTATCTCGGCGAGACCGTCTCTTCCCTGATCCGCCTCGCCTCCCTGGTTCTCGCCGGGGGGCAGGATCCGGGGGCGGCGGACCTCGCGGGCCATGCGGGCATCGCCTACGGGATCGCCGGCCTCCTGCGCGCGCTCCCCTGGCATGCCCGTGCGGGCCGCCTCTATCTCCCCAAGGACGTGCTCGACCGGCACGGCGTGACGCGGGACGACGTCGTCCTCGGGCGCGGCGGCCCCGGCTTCGTGGCCGCGCTCGCGGATCTCAGGGGCGAGGCGCGACGCCACCTCGCCCGTGTCCGCGGGGGCTGGGCCAAGGTCCCGCCGGCCATCCGCCCGGCCTTCCTGCCGCTCGCGCTCGTTCCGGGCGACCTCGCCCGGGCCGAACGCCCGGGCCACGACGCGCTTCACCCGGAGCCGCCGCGCCCGCCGCTCGGGCGTCTCGTTCGCCTCGCCTGGGCGGCCGCGCGCGGACGGGTGTGAGTCAGCTCAGCGCGTCAGCTCGCGCATCGCGCCGTCGATCCCTTCGAGGGTGAGCGGGAACATCCGTCCGCCGAAGAGGCGCGCCATCATCCCGGCCGATTGCGAATAGCTCCAATGCGCCCGGGGCACCGGGTTGAGCCACACCGATTTCGGGAAATGAGCCACGAGGCGGTTGACCCAGACCTCGCCCGCCTCCTCGTTCCAATGCTCGACCGAGCCGCCCGGCATCGCGATCTCGTAGGGGCTCATCGCCGCGTCGCCGACGAAGACGGCCCGGTAGTCGGACGGATAGGTGCGCAGGACGTCGAAGGTCGGGATCGCCCCGTCGTGCCGGCGCCGGTTCTCCTTCCAGAGCCGCTCGTAGGGGCAGTTGTGGAAGTAGAAGTGCTCGAAGTGCTCGAACTCGGCCCGCGCGGCCGAGAACAGCTCCTCGGCCTTCTCGACGTGCCAGTCCATCGAGCCGCCGACATCGAGGAAGAGCAGCACCTTCACGGCGTTGCGCCGCTCGGGCCGCAGCTTCACCTCCAGATAGCCGCGATGCGCGGTCTCGTGGATCGTGCCGTCGAGGTCGAGCTCCTCGGCGGCGCCCGTCCGGGCGAAGCGCCGGAGTCGCCGGAGCGCGACCCGCATGTTGCGGGTGCCGAGCTCGACACCGTCGTCGAGGTCCTTGAAGTCGCGCTTGTCCCAGACCTTCACGGCCCGGAAGTTGCGATTGCCGTCCTGGCCGATGCGCACGCCTTCCGGATTGTAGCCATAGGCGCCATAGGGCGAGGTGCCGCCCGTGCCGATCCATTTGGAGCCGCCCTGGTGACGGCCTTTCTGCTCCGCGAGGCGTTGCTTCAAGGTCTCGAAGAGCTTGTCCCAGCCCATCGCCTCGATCTGCTTCTTCTCGTCCTCCGTGAGGTATTTCTCGGCGAGCTTGCGCAGCCATTCCTCCGGAATCGCCCGGCTCTCGACGCCCTCGCCCAGCGTCTGCAGCCCCTTGAAGACCTCGCCGAAGACGCGGTCGAAGCGGTCGAGATGCCGCTCGTCCTTCACGAGGCAGGTGCGCGACAGGTAGTAGAACTCGTCCACCCGCTTCTCGGCGAGGTCGACGTCCAGCGCTTCGAGGAGCGTCAGGTACTCGCGAAGCGTCACAGGGACCTGCGCGGCCCTGAGCGAGGTGAAGAAGTCGAGGAACATGCCGGCTATGTCGAGCGGGGCCCCCGCGCGGTCAAGGCGCGCGTGACGGGGCGGCCCGAACCCGCTACGCAACCGGGCGCGCCCCCAGCAGCGGAGCCTCCGTGGCCGACATATCTGCCGACCTCGCGACGCTGCTCGCAGCCGTCGCCCGCGGCGACGAGACGGCCTTCCAGGCGCTCTATCGTCAGACCAGCGCGAAACTTCTCGGGGTCGTCCTTCGTATCGTTCGAGATCGGGCGCGCGCGGAGGACGTCGTGCAGGAGGCCTACATGCAGGTCTGGCGCGGCGCCGCGAGCTACTCGCCGGAGATCAGCCGGCCCATGACCTGGCTTATTTCGATCGCGCGCTACCGGGCGATCGACGCGGTTCGCGCCCGGCGGGAGGTTGCGCTCCAGGCGGACGAGGACGAGTTCGACCCGCTTGCCGCGGTCGCCGATCCGAGCGACGCGGCCCGAACCTTCGTG